>JASHXG010000288.1 GCA_030043675.1 Vulcanimicrobiota bacterium | reverse complement strand
CCTACGCGTACGATCTTCCGCCCGGCTTCTACTGCACGAACGTGCCGGCCAACGAATGCACGCCGCTGCACTACAGCACCAATCTGGGGATCATTCCAGGGGTCAACTTCCAAGCCAGCGGCTTGGGCTGGAACACGATCAACGGCGTCTCGGCTCCGTACAGCATGGGCTATGCCGAGGTGAACTATCGCTCGCGTTCGGGCACGTACTTCAACATCGGCACGACCTATTACGGGCCCAACAACACCTACAGTCTGCCGGCCTTTTGGATCTTCTCGGGCGCGATTCGCCAGCAGCTCCGGCCCGGAACGGCCGTGCAGTTCTCGGTCGACAATATATTCGACGCCTACGGAAAGAGTTGGACGAGCTATTTCGGCGGCATCTCGGCGCCGCTCATGCCGCAGTGCATCGGCCGGTATGGTACGCCGTACCAAGGCTTGAGCGGAACGGCGTGCGCGGCGCTCGCACCGGCCGCCGACCGCGTGGTCATTCCACAGCTCGGCCCGACCATCGCCGGCAACTACGGCCCGCCGACGCTGCGCTTTCAGTTAATTCAGCAGCTCGGAAGCGGCACGGCGCCCTAGGCATCGAAGAAACGCGGATGCGTCGCATTCTCTTATTCGCATCCATCTGCGCGTGGCTCGGCTTTGGCGGTTCGTCGGTCGGGGCGGCAACGCGACCGTTCACCTTCGACGATTACTACAAGATCGTTAGCCTGAGCGATCCCCAGATCTCGCCCGACGGCAAGCAGGTCGTGGTCGTTATCGGACACGTGGACCCCAAGCAAGACGCGACGCTGCACGAGCTTGCGATCGTCGAGGTTCCGAGCGGGGCGCAGCGCGTCATCACGCACGGCCGTGACGAGGTCGACGATCCGAAGTGGTCGCCGGACGGCACGCAGCTGGCGTTCGTCGACGTTGCCGGCGCAGGCAAGGACGCCACCCCGCAGGTCTGGGTTCTGCCGATGAGCGGCGGCGACGCGCAAGCGGTCACGCATGCCA
This sequence comes from Vulcanimicrobiota bacterium, assembly GCA_030043675.1. Lineage (GTDB taxonomy): Bacteria > Vulcanimicrobiota > Vulcanimicrobiia > Vulcanimicrobiales > Vulcanimicrobiaceae > Cybelea. Next base: position 4,004 of record JASHXG010000288.1, on the reverse strand, counting down.
AGAACGGGGTCGAGCTTTATGCCTGGCGCCCCGACGGCAAGGCGATCGCTTACGTTTCTCGCGACGACCCCGGCAACGCCGCCGCGGTCGCGGCGCACGACGACCTGTTCACCGTCGGCGACGACTCGTTCATGACGCGCTCGATTCCGCCGCCCGCGCATATTTGGCTGCAGCAGCTCGACGGTTCGAAGGCGGAGCGGTTGACGGAAGGCGCCTGGAGCGTCTATCCGGATGCGCTATCCTGGTCGCCCGACGGACGGTACATCGCCTTCGATCGCCTGCCTGGGCCGCGCTTCGACGACATCTTTCGATCGCGGATTGCCGTGGTCGACGTCGCGACCAAACAGGTCGAGCAGGTGAGCGCCGACCGCTGGAGCACGTCGCCCGCCTTCTCGCCGCGCGGCGACGAGATCGCGTACGCGCAAGCGCGCGGGCACACGGTGATCACGCAACAGGATCCGGCGGTCGTGTCGCTCGCGTCGCGGCGCGTCACCAATCCGGCGCCGGCCTTCGACCGCGACGTGAGCTTTATCACCTGGCTGCCCGACGGGAAAGGGCTGGTGATCGGCGCCAACGACCGCACGGTGTCGGCGCTCTGGCTCGTCCGCGACGGAACGGCACATCGGGTCAATCTCGGCGACGTCAACTTTGAAGAGGGAAGCGTCGCGCACAGCGGGGCGATCGCGTTCGTCGGCACGACGCCGACGCGACCCGGCGAACTCTACTACCTCGCGCCGAGCGCGCAGTCGCCGGTGCGCCTGACCGACGTCAACGGCGCGATTGCCGCGCTCGATCTGGCGCCGACGCGCGAGTTCAGCTGGACCAACGACGGCTTTACCGAGTACGGCCCGCTGACCTATCCGCTCGGTTATCAGCGCGGCACCAAGTATCCGCTGGTGCTCGTGATCCACGGCGGTCCCACGTCGGGGGCGTCGACCACGTCGTTTCGACCGCTGGTTCAGATCCTCGCGTCGCACGGCGCTTTCGTCTTACAGCCGAACTATCGCGGCAGCGACAATAACGGCTTTCGCTTTGCGGACGCGATCATCGGCAACGCACCCCCTGCGGGCGCGGGCCGGGATATCGTGGCGGGCGTCAAGGCCTTGATCGCGACCGGCATGATCGACCCGTCGCGAGTCGGCGTCTCGGGCTGGTCGGCCGGCGGCTGGCTCACGTCGTGGTTGATCACGCAGTACGACCTTTGGAAGGCCGCCGTAAGCGGCGCTGCCGTCAACGACGTCGTGCTGCAGTACACGCTCAGCGAGATCAACAGCTATACGCCGTATTTGTTCGGTGGACTGACGCCGTGGAAGGGCGACGGCATGCAAGCCTATCGCCAAAGCTCGCCGCTGACCTACGCGGCGAACGTTCACGCTGCGACGCTGATCTTGAGCGACACGGGCGATCCGCGCGTTCCGACGCCCGAAGCGTACGAGTTCTACACCGCGCTGCGCGACCTGGGGAAGACCGTCCAGTTCATTGCGATTCCCGCCGTCGGCCACCACCCGTCCGATCCGGTGCGCAACCGTGCCATCGATCAGGCGTGGGCCGGCTGGATGATCAAATATCTGCCTCTGCCTTAAGGAGAATCTCGGCCATGCAAGTCAAAGCCGTCCGTCGCGAGCTACGCCTGTTGCGCTATTACGCGCTCGCGATGACGCTGATCGCCGGCGCCTTTCTCTTGGGCGCGGTGGACGAAGCGCACCGGAACGCCACGTTCGACACGCTGACCGTGCACCGAATCGACGTCATGGATCGCGAGGGCAAGTTGGCGATGATCATCACCAGCCACGACGACTTCCCGCCCCCGATCATCAACGGCAAGGCGATGCACCGCAACGGCGGCGCCGACGCCAACGGCATCATCTTTTACAATCAGCGCGGCGACGAGCAGGGCGCGCTGGATTGGTCGGGCCGGATCGCGTCCGACGGCTCGTACACCTCCGCCAACACGCTCTCGTACGACTCCGTCACGACCGACCAAATGCTGCAGGTCGACAACGGCAACGACAACGGCAAGACGTACGCCTTCATGATCGGCTGGAATCGCCCGAACATGCACACGCCCGAGTTTGCGCGCCTGATGGCCGAGCTTCAGAACGCAACGACCGCCGGCGCTCGGCAGGCGGTTCTAGCGCGTTACCCCGATCTGGTCAGCGCCAACGTGACGCGCTATCTCTTCGGGTACGACCAGACGAATACGGCGCAGGTGATGCTGGCCGACGGCAAGGGCAAGCCGCGCATCAAGATGTTCGTCACCCCTGACGGCCAGGCGGCGTTGCAATTCCTCGACGCGAACGGTACGGTCGTCGCCCAATATCCGCCCGCCAAACCGTGAAGCACGCGCTGGTCGCCGTCGTGCTTCTCGCGGGTTGCGCCCCGGCCGCTGCGTCGGCCCCGAAGCTGCAAGTCGCGATCTCGTTCCCAGCGTCGGTTCACGCGGCCCCGATCACGGGACGCGTTTACGTGATCTTTACCAAGACCGCGACGCCGGATCCGCGCATCGCGGTCCTGGCGCCGGAGTCATCGCCGCCGTTCTTCGGCGTGGACGTGAGCGCGCTGCAACCGGGTCAGACGGCGATCATCGACGCGACGACGCCCGGCTATCCAATCAAGAGTTTGGCCGATCTGCCGGCCGGCGATTACTACGTCGAGGGAGTAGCGAACGTCTACACGCAATACCATCGCGCCGATGGTCACACGATTTGGGCGCACGACCAATGGGACGGGCAAGTCTTCTCGCTCTCGCCCGGCAATGTCCACAGCACGGTTGCGCGCGTACACTTCGATCCCGCGGCCGGCACGACGCTGCACCTCGAGTTGAATCAAGTCATCACGCCGGGCGACATCGAGGCTTTGCTCGGCGGCGAGGGCTATTCGAGCGACACGCCGTGGATTAAGCACGTGCGCATCCTGAGCCCGACCTTGACGAAGTTCTGGGGCGCGCCGATCTATCTGGGCGCCACCGTCCTGCTGCCCAAGGATTACGCGGCGCATCCGCGGGCGCGCTATCCGGTCGTCTACAACCAAGGACACTTTTATCAGCCGGTGCCGTGGGACTTTACGACCGATGCGAAGACCGAGACGCCCGCAGCGGCCGCCGCCGGAAAAGCCGACGGCATCGGCACCGGCTACGAGTTCTACCAAGCGTGGAATTCCGCGCGCTTTCCTCGCTTCCTGATGGTAACGCTGCAGCATCCGTGTCCGTTTTTTGACGACTCGTATGCCGTGAACTCGGCCAACTGCGGTCCGTTCGGCGACGCGATCATGAACGAGCTGATTCCGTACGTCGAGACGCACTTTCGCGTGCTGCGCGCGGGGTATGCCCGGCTGTTGGAAGGTGGGTCGACCGGCGGCTGGGAGTCGCTGGCGCTGCAGGTCAAACACCCGACGTTTTTCGGTGGTGCGTACGTCTTCGATCCCGATCCGATCGACTTTCGCCGGTTTCAGCTCGTGAATATCTACGACGACGACAATGCCTTCGAGATTCGTTCGCCGGGCGGCGGCTGGCACGTCTTCGAGCGGCCGTGGAGCCGCCGCCCGGACGGTCAAACGCTCGCGACCGTCCGTGCCGTCAGCCAATACGAGCAGGTGATGGGTTCGCACGGGCGCTCCGGTTATCAGCTCGACGGCTGGTGGGCGATCTTCAATCCGGCCGGCCCCGACGGCTATCCCGAGCCGTTATGGAACATGGAGACCGGCGCGATCGATCGCAGCGTCGCAACCGCGATGCGCGAGGGCGGTTACGACCTGGGGTACGAGCTGCGCACAAAGTGGGCGACGATCGGGCCCGATCTGGCCGGCAAGCTGCACTTTTACGTCGGCGATATGGACAGCTACTTCCTCAATCTGGCCGTCTATCAGGTCGAGGATTTTCTCAAGAGCGCGCGCCCGGCGTTTGAAGGCAGCTTCGTATACGGGCGCCCGATGAAGGGACACGGTTGGCACCCGATGACGTGGGCGCAGCTGCTCGAGCAGATGGCCGCGCAGGTGCGGCGCAATGC
>JASHXG010000287.1 GCA_030043675.1 Vulcanimicrobiota bacterium | reverse complement strand
CGCGCGCGCGTCTCCGTTTGCAAGTCCGACGAGAATGCGGCGCCCCGCCTCGTCGAGCCGAAGGGAGAGCGCCCCCAGCCCGCGCTCCGGGTCGGCGATGGCGCGATCGACCACCGCTTCGACCTCTTCATCGGAGAGCGGTTGCAGTACAAAAACCCGCGCACGCGAGAGCAAGGCGGAGATCACCTCGAACGACGGATTCTCCGTCGTCGCGCCGATGAACGTCACGGTTCCGTCCTCTACGTATGGTAGAATCGCATCCTGCTGCGCTTTGTTGAAACGGTGAATCTCGTCAACGAAGAGCACGGTCCGCTTGCCGGCGCGCCGGCGAGCCTGCGCCTCGCGAACGGCCCTTCGCAAGTCGGCGACACCGGCGCTTACCGCCGAGAGCTTCTCGAAGTGCGCGCCGCTCGAGCGCGCGATGATTTCGGCCAACGAGGTTTTTCCGGAGCCGGGCGGCCCCCAAAGGATCATCGACGGCGCGGCATCTTGCTCGATGGCGCGGCGCAGCGCGCGCCCCGGGCCGAGCAACTCGCTCTGTCCTACGAACTCCTCGAGGGTACGCGGCCGCATGCGCGCGGCCAACGGAGTCTCACCCGCAGACTCGGGCGTGAACGACGCATCGAAGAGCGTCAAGGCGACGCTGGCGGCGCGGGGACGGGCTCGGTCAACTTGTTCTTCGGGAGCTTGAGCGGTTTGGGCGTCGCGAGATGGCGCTTGAACTCGCTCGGGAACTGCATCGTCACGTTGTCTTCCGCATGCGCCGAGCCGGTGATGGTGTTATAGATCACTTTTCCGGCGGTCATGTTGCGCGCCCCCTGCGTGATATGCACCCTGCCCTCCAGCAACAGATCGTGCGTGACGTCGTTGAGCGTACCGTTGTCGGCGTCGACGACGGTATCGGCCTGCACGTAGTGAACGTTGCCCATGGCTTTATAAACTTTTGCCGCTCCGTCGAGCTGCGCTTTGTCGGCGGTCAGCGTCGACGGACCACTCGGCTGCGACTGCGCGCCGCTGGCAAGGCCGCCGTAATTGCCTTGCGTGTCGTGCATGACGACGTGTCCGTTTAGAAAGAGCATCTGCTTCTTGTAGTTGCCGTTGGCGCGGTCGGCCGTAACGTCACCGCCCACCCGCGTCATGACGACCTTCGCCGGCGTGCTGAAATCGCCGCTCTTGAAGTTGGCGTCGATCGAGCTGGCATGAACGGTCCAGACGCCGATATCGAACGATGGAGGAGGATTTGGTGAGGTGCCCTTGACCGACGGGACTGCGACCGGCGATCCGGACGGTAAAGGCGGCGCCGAAGGCGATGCCGCGTGTGCCGCCGGGCGCGCAGGCGTGGGCGAGGGTGACGGGGACGGCGCCGCCACCGCGAACGGCGTCAGCACTGCTACGATACCCAGCAGTGCGAAGGTCGAGCGAATCATGAACGAAGTCTGTCCTGAGCGTAGTCGAAGGGCGTGCGCACCTTTACTATAGGACGTTCGATCGGCCCCAATAGTTCCGCCAGCCGGCTCTCCGAGACCACGCCCTCCCGCAAAAGTCGGGCATGAGGACCGGAGAGATCGACGATCGACGATTCGCTGCCGTACTGCGCGGGCCCGTGCTCGACCAGCAGATCCGCCGGCGGCAGCATCGAACGATCGGCGCCGCCGAGATAACGCGCTCCGCCACGCGGATTTGCCGTCGTCCCCGCGATCGGGCCGCATCGCTCCAGCAGCGCTCGCGCGAAGGGGTCGTCGGGGACGCGAAAGGCCAGCGTCTGTAAGCCGGCGGCCAGCTCATCGCTGATGAAGGCAGGCTTGCGGATCAGCAAGATCACCGGCGCCGGCAGCAGCCGTTTGGCGGCCAGCATCGCCAGCGGATTGTCGGCGGCGTACTCGAGAAACTCTTGCGCCGTCGCGACGTGCATGGTGAGCGGACGGTTATCGGGCCGGCCCTTTGCAGCGTAGATGCGGTCGATTGCTTCGAACCGGTAGGGGTCGCAGCCGATGAGATAGCTGGTGTCGTTGGGCAGAATCACCGTCCCGCCGGCAAAGACGGTCCGCGCCACCTCCTCGGCAACGTCGTCTGCATTCTCGACCTTCGCGTCGATCGCTCGCCCTATAGCCACAACCGCAATCTTGCGCCTCGAGGCTTGAGAAACGCCAAGAAGGCTAGTTACAGACCACTAAATACGCACCCTCGCGCCGGTGCCGAGTGCGACGCACGAGAGCGGATCGTCCGCGACGATTGCCGGCACTCCGGTCACCTCCGAAAGGAGCTTCTCGAAGCCGCGCAGCAACGCGCCGCCGCCGGTCAGAATGATGCCGCGGTCGATGATGTCGGCCGAGAGCTCGGGCGGCGTCTTCTCGAGTACGGATTTGACCGCTTCGACGATGGCACCGACCGGTTCCGAAAGCGCCTCGCGAATTTCTTCGCTCGTGATCTTGACCGTCTTGGGCAAGCCGTTGATGAGATCGCGTCCCCGAATCTCCATCGCCAACTCCTGCTCGAGCTTGTACGCCGAGCCGATCTTGATCTTGATCTCCTCGGCCGTGCGTTCGCCGATCATCAGATTGTAAACGCGCCGTATGTAGCGCACGATCGCGTCGTCCATCCGGTTCCCGGCAATGCGCAGAGATTGTGAGACGACGATGCCGCCAAGCGAAATCACCGCCACGTCGGTCGTGCCGCCGCCGATGTCGACGACCATGCTTCCGGATGGACCGTCGATCGGGAGACCCGCGCCGATCGCGGCCGCCATCGGTTCCTCGATGATGTCGACGTCGCGCGCGCCCGCCAACTTTGCCGCGTCCTTCACGGCCCGCTCCTCGACGCTCGTGATCTCCGCCGGAACGCAAATTGTGACGTGCGGTTTCGGCTTGACGATCGAAGACCACCACGAGCGATCCTTCATGACCTTCTTGATGAAGTACGAGAGCATCGCTTCGGTGACTTCGAAGTCGGCGATCACGCCGTCGCGCAACGGACGTATCGCCTGAATATGAGCCGGCGTCTTGCCGAGCATCTGACGCGCCTCCTCGCCGACCGCCAGCACCCTGCCGTTATTCATGTCTTTGGCGACGACGGAAGGCTCGCGCAGCAAGATGCCTCGCCCCTTTACGTGAACGAGCACGTTGGCAGTGCCGAGATCGATACCGATGTCCAATTTAGCTCCTTAGTCGTGTGGCAAGGTGCGGCGGGCCCGTTCGAGAGTTACGGGTTTCTTTACGCGGAGATGCGCGGGTACTCGCTAGTTTCGAAGAAGCCTGCCGGCTCGACGAGCGGTGTTACACCGCTGCTGCGCTGCACCTGCCCGCCTAACTCCGAGAGCAACTCTTCCAAGCGTTCGTAGCCGCGGTCGATATACTCGAGGCCGATGATCTCGGTCTCGCCCGCTGCTGCCAAGCCCGCGACGACCAGTCCCGCGCCGGCGCGAATGTCGGGCGCCTCAACCGGCGCACCGGAGAGCTGTTTGGGGCCTTTGACGATCGCCGCGTTGCTCTCCATCGTCACCCTTACGTCGGCCCCCATGCGCGCCAGCTCGTTGACGTACGAGAAGCGCGCGTTGAAGATTGACTCCTCGACGACGCTGGTTCCCGGGCAAGTGCAAAGAAAACCGACGACCTGCGGCTGGAGGTCAGTCGGGAAACCCGGATACGGCGCCGTCAGAATGTCCGTGCCCCCGGTAATCCCATCGGCCTTGACGCGAATCCAGTCGTCGCCGGTCATCGTTGTCGCGCCGCACTCGGCCAGTTTGTCGACTACGGCTTGAAGATGCTGCGGGTTGCACCGGCGCACCGTTACGTCGCCGCGCGTGACGGCTCCGGCGAATAGCAACGTGCCGGTGACGATCCGGTCCGCGATGATCTCGTATTCGACGCCCTGCAGCTCGTCGACGCCTTCGATCACAATCGTATCGGTGCCGGTTCCAAGAATCTTCGCGCCCATCGCGACGAGGAAGTTGGCAAGATCGACGACTTCGGGCTCCATCGCCACGTTCTTCAGCGTGGTCGTACCGTCGGCGAGAACCGCCGCGAGCATCGCATTCTTCGTCGCGCCGACACTCGGCATCCGAAACTCGATGGTGGCTCCGCGCAAGCGCCCTTCGCGTGATTCGGCGATCAAGTATCCGTGCGCGTTGTGCACTTCGCATCCAAGCGCGACGAAGGCCTGTTCGTGCAAATCGGTCGCGCGCGTACCGAGCACGCAGCCTCCGGGAAGCGGAACCTCGGCGCGTCCGAAGCGGCCCAGCAGCGGTCCGACGACGTCAAACGAAGCGGCCAGCTTGCGGACGAGCGCGTAGGGTGCACGATACGACGCAACGTTGCTGGCGTCGATGGTGAGCGTGTTGTCACCTTCGTAACGCATGCGCGCGCCGAGCGCCTCGAGCAGCGACCACATGACCGAGACGTCGGTAATGCGCGGGACGCGGTGGAGCGTGACCGTGCCCTTGGCCAGCAAGGCCGCGGCCATGATCGGCAGCGCCGCGTTCTTGGCGCCGTGCGTAGCGACCGAGCCCTCCAAGCGCGCGCCGCCCCGGATGCGGAGCGTCGTCTCCAGACGATCGAGCATGACGCTACTGCCCTTTCGCGTAGCCGCCTGGGCTCCCTAGTGGCCGGTTAGGCGCAGCTTGGCGTTAGCGAAGTCGATGGTGCGCTGTTCGCGCTCGAAAAGCACCGGGTCGGCGCCCGCGGTCTTCTGCCGCTCGATGGCCGCGGCCAGTTCCTCGCGGGCCGTTGCAACGACCACCTCTTCGAAGCGCAGCGCTTCGTCGACCAGGACGGTGACGCGGTCGGGCAGCGCCTGCATGAAGCCTTCGCTCGTCGCCAGTTCGAGGCGCGAGCTTTCGCCCTGACCCGATCTGACGTTGGCGCGCAAAACGCCGGGTTTCAACGCGGCCAGAAACGGGGCGTGCGCGGGCAGAATGCCCTCCTCGCCCTCGGTCGTTACCGCGATCACCAGCTCCGCCTCCCCTTCGAAGACGATCTGCGTCGGCGTGACCAGGCGAAATGCCAGCGTATTAGCCACGGGCCATCTTCTCGGCGTTCTCCTTCACTTCGTCGATCGTCCCAGCATAGAAGAACGCTCCCTCCGGCAAGTCGTCGACCTTCCCTTCGAGGATCTCTTTGAACGAGGCGATGGTGTCGGAGAGCTTGACGTATTTGCCCGGACGCCCCGTAAACTGCTCGGCCACGAAGAATGGCTGCGAGAAGAAGCGCTGAATGCGGCGCGCCCGCGCGACGGTGACTTTATCCTCTTCGGAGAGCTCTTCAACGCCGAGGATCGCGATGATGTCTTGCAGGTCTTTGTACCGCTGCAGCACCTCCTGCACTCCGCGCGCCACTTGATAGTGCTCTTCGCCGACGATCTGCGGATCGAGAATGCGCGATGTCGAGGCGAGCGGATCGACGGCGGGATAGATGCCGAGCTCGGAGATCGGCCGCGAGAGCGCGGTCGTCGCGTCGAGGTGCGCGAAGGTCGTGGCGACGGCCGGATCGGTGTAGTCGTCGGCCGGAACGTAGACGGCCTGGACCGACGTGATCGAGCCTTTGCGCGTCGACGTGATGCGCTCTTCAAGCGTGCCCATGTCCGTGCCGAGCGTCGGTTGATAACCGACCGCCGACGGCATACGCCCCATCAGCGCCGATACCTCGGAGCCGGCCTGCATATAGCGGAAGATGTTGTCGATGAAGAGCAAGACATCGGCGCCCAGCTCGTCGCGGAAGTATTCGGCCATCGTTACGCCGGTCAGCGCGACGCGAAAGCGCACGCCGGGCGGCTCGTCCATCTGACCGAAGACGAGCGTCGTCTGCGCCAAAACGCCCGATTCTTTCATCTCGAGCCAAAGGTCGTTGCCCTCGCGCGTACGCTCGCCCACGCCGGCAAAGACCGAAAAGCCTTTATGAACGTAGGCGATGTTGCGGATCAGCTCCTGAATGAGCACCGTTTTCCCGACGCCGGCGCCGCCAAAGAGGCCGACTTTGCCGCCGCGCGTGTACGGCGCCATCAGGTCGACGACCTTGATGCCGGTCTCGAAGACTTTCGAGGTCGGGTCCTGGTATTTGAAGTCGGGCGCGGGGCGGTGAATCGGCCAGCGTGCGGCCTCGTCGACCGGGGCGTCACTGTCGATCGTCTCGCCGAGCACGTTGAAGATGCGCCCGAGCGTGCCTTTGCCGACCGGAACGCGAATCGGCTCGCCGGTGCTGGTCACGGCGGCGCCGCGCATGAGACCGTCGGTCGAACCCATCGCCAGGCAGCGCACTTGATTGTCGCCGAGCTCGTCCTGCACCTCGAGCGTCAGCTCGCGAGGCGCCATGGCCGAGCCCGCGAGCTCGGCCGCGCCTTGCGCCGCGACCCCATTACCCGATGCTCGCGTGTCCTCGTTGACGTTGACGGTCAGCGCGTCGTTGATCTTCGGCAGCGTCTCCGGCGTAAACTCGACGTCGACGACGTTGCCCGTGACCTGGGCGACCTTCCCAACAGCAGCAGCCATTTCTAAGATTTTCCTTTCACTCCACACCGAGGGCTTCGGCGCCCGCGACGATTTCTAGCAGTTCTTTGGTAATCGCGGCTTGACGCGCGTTGTTCATCTCGATCGTCAGCTCGTCGATCAGCTTCGAAGCGTTGTCGGTCGCATTGGTCATCGCGACGAGTTGCGCGGCAAAGAACGCGGCATCGGTTTCAAGCATCGCCGCGTAGATGGTGAACTCGAGGTACTTGGGAAGCAGCCGCGAGAGCACGAACTCCGGCGATGGAGCGAACTCCACCTCGCCGCGGGGCGAGGATTGCTTCTGCTCCGCTGCCCCCGCGAGCTGCGCCACGTCTGCGGCGACGATCGGAACGAGCTTGCGCGTGACCGGACGCTGCGACATCATCGAGATCAGCTGTTGGGAGATCAGAACGATTTCGCCGATCTTCCCATGCGTGAAGTCATCGCTGACTTCGCGCGATATCTCGCGCGCCGTGGCGAGCTTCGCGCTCGCGCCGAGCGGCCAAGCGGGATACTCCGTGATTCCCATCCGGCGCACCGCGTTGCGCGCCTTGAGCCCGACCGCATAGTAGCGGACGGCGCGCTCGCGCGCAAACGCCTCGGCGGCATGGATGACGTTGGCGTTGAACGCCCCGGCAAGCCCTTTGTCGGCGCTCATCAAGATCACGCCCGAGGGCGCTCCTGCCTGGCCGGGCTTCATGAAGGGATGGTCGACGGACGAAACCGCGTGCATCAGCTGGCGCAGCATCTCGGCCAGCGCATCGGCATACGGGCGTGCCTCCTTGCGCGCGGCCTCGGCGCGCCGTATCTTTGCGGCGGCGACCTGTTTCATCGCTTTGGTTATCTGCTGCGTGTTCTTCAGCGACCGGATGCGGTCGCGCAGATCCCGTACCGTCGGCA
>JASHXG010000286.1 GCA_030043675.1 Vulcanimicrobiota bacterium | reverse complement strand
CCACCGGTGAGCAGGCCGACGCCATAGATCGGTCCCGAAAAGAGCGGCGTCCAGCCGAGCACGCTCTGTAGCGCCGGCCCGATGCTCGTTCGTACGAACGGTGCCAGCACGAACAGGCCCCACAAGCCGTAGACGACGCTCGGCACCGCGGCCAGCAGCTCGATCAAAAAGGAGAGGGGCGCGGCCAACCAGCGCGGCGCGAAGTCGGCCAGATAGACCGCCGCCAAGATGCCGATGAATGCAGCCAGGATGATCGCGATCAGCGACGTGACGACCGTTCCGTAGATCATCGGCAAGGCGCCGAACTGGTTGGCGACCGGATTCCAGGCGCTGTTCCAGATGAACGCCGGACCAAACTTCACGATTGACGGCCACGAGCCGTGCAACAGCTCGATGAACAGACCGAGGATCAGCAACGCGAAGAGCGCGCTGCCCGCATACACGATTGCGGCGAAGCCGCGGTCGACCGCACTTACGAAGCGCGCTACGCGACGAAACTGGGGCGCGCCACCAGGCTGTACGTTTTCCATCGTCACCTTATCGTTAAATGAATGCGGGCCGAGGCTTCTGGGCATCGACCCGCATTCGCTGTTATCCTCTCGGGCAGGCGCAAGGATCTCCCGAAGTCAGAGCTGCATCTGTCGGAGCGTCGCCAACGCCGTGGCCTGTACGTTCGGAGGCAACGGCACGTAGTCGACCGACTTGGCGTTCGCTTGTCCTTCCGGACCGACGAGCCACGCCAGCACATCGTGGACTAGCCGGCCCCGTACCGGGTCGCTCGGCTTTTTCCAGATGACGATCCACGAGTACCCCGAAATCGGCCACGAGTTCTCACCGGGCGCATCGACGATCGAGAAGTTCGTCGCGCTCACCTCGGGCTTGGTCGCGGCCGCAGCGGCGACGGTCTCAGGCGTGATCGCCACCCATCTCCCAGCCCTGTTCTGCAACAGTGCGTTCGCCATGTTATTCTCGATCACGTAGGCCAGCTCGACGTAGCCGATCGCGCCTGGCGTGCTGCGGATCTGCCCGGCGACGCCCTCGTTGCCTTTGGCGCCGACCGCGCTCGGGGCGGGCCAGCTGACGCTCTTCCCGGTGCCGCCCCTGGCCTTCCACTGCGGTGACACGTGGCTCAAGAAGTCGGTGAAGATGTACGAGGTCCCGGAGCCGTCGGAACGGTGAACCACGACGATCGGCATATCGGGCAGCTTGACCCCCGCGTTGGTCTTGACGATCCCGGGGTCGTTCCATTTGGTAATCGTGCCGAGATAGATGTCGGCGACGGTCTGACGCGTCAGCCGAAGCTGCTGCGTGACGCCCGGCAAGTTGTATGCGATCGCGGCGCCGCCAAGGGTTACCGGGATTTGGAGCACCGGCTGACCGGCGCGGGCGAGCTCTTGCGGGTTCATCGGCACATCGGTCGCACCAAAGTCGACGGTCTTGGCCGTGAACTGCTGGATACCGCCGCCGCTGCCGATCGACTGATAGTTGACCGTGACGTTCGGGTTCTTCTGGCTGTACGTATAGAAGGCTTTGGAAAAGAACGGGTAGTCGAAGGTCGATCCTGCCCCGGTCAGCTGCGTCGCGGCGACCGCCGGAAGGGTCATCGCGGCCGCAACGGCCACGACCAGCAGCCGGGCAATGAACGATCGTGTCACAGAAAACTCCTTATAGCGAAACGAACCTCTCCCTCGAATCTTGAGGCCGAGGGCTCGATCTTCAGGTATAGAGGTATGCTCTAGTTGTAATAGAGGCCGTTTAAGGCCAGGTTAAGGCCTCGTCGGAGGCCTGCTGGCACGCGAGCGCCGAAAACGGCGGGCTCATGCCCGCGCCGACGCTTCCCGAGCTGCGCCACACCGCCGCCCACGTACTCGCGTACGCGGTGCAGGACCTCTTCCCCGAGGCCAAGCCAACCATCGGTCCCGCGATCGAGGACGGCTTCTACTACGACTTCGACCGGACGGCGCCGTTCACGCCCGAGGACCTGGAGCGCCTCGAACGGCGCATGAACGAGATCGTCGCCGCCGACTATCCCATGACCGGCCGCGAGGTCAGCCGCGAGGAAGCAATCGCGGCGTTCAACGGCAATCCGTACAAGGTCGAGATCGCGCGAGAGATCCCGGAGGGCGAGCCGATCACGCTCTACACGATCGGCGACTTCACCGATCTCTGCCGAGGCGGACACGCCGAGTCCACCGGAGAGATCGGCGCGCTCAAGCTGATGCACGTCGCCGGCGCCTATTGGCGCGGCGACGAGCACAACCCGATGCTCCAGCGCATCTACGGCACCGCGTGGTACGACCGCGAGGAGCTCGACGCCTATTTGGCGCGACTCGAGGAGGCGCAGCGGCGCGATCATCGCAAGCTCGGGACCGAGCTCGATCTCTTCACGATCGAGGAAGAGGCCGGGGCCGGTCTCGTCTTTTGGCACCCTAAGGGCGCGATCGTCCGCTCCATCATCGAGGCGTTCATTCGCGAAGGGCTGCATGCGCGCGGCTACCAACCGGTTGTCACGCCGCACATTGCGAGCGAGCGGCTCTACGAGGTCTCGGGTCATCTCGAAAACTTCGCGCAGAACATGTTCGGACCGATCGAGGTAGAGTCGCAACGCTTTCGGCTCAAGCCCATGAACTGTCCGGGGCATATTCTCATCTACAAGAGCCGGCTGCGCAGCTATCGCGACTTGCCGTTGCGGTTCTCGGAGTTCGGCACGGTGTATCGCTTCGAGCGCTCCGGCGTGCTGCACGGCTTGACGCGCGTTCGCGGTTTCACCCAGGACGACGCACACATCTTTTGCACGCCCGAGCAGCTGCAGGGCGAATTCGAGCAGACGCTCGACGAGGCGCTGCGGCTAATGAAAGCATTCGGTTTTACCGATTTTTCCTATATGCTATCCACGCGCGAGGCCGGCGCGCGCGGCGCCACCGACGCGGTCGCCGAAGCCGCGATTCGCCATGCGCTCGAGCGCTACGATCTGCCGTACGCACTCGACGCCGGCGGCGGCGCGTTCTACGGACCCAAGCTCGACATCCACGTGCGCGATGCGCTCGGCCGGCCGTGGCAGCTGGGCACCGTGCAGGTCGACTTCCTGTTGCCCGCCCGCTTCGAGTTGAGGTACCGCGGGCCCGACGGCCAGGACCACGAACCGGTCATGATCCACCGGGCACTTGCCGGTTCGCTGGAACGTTTCTTTGGTATCTTAATCGAGCATTATGGCGGCGCGTTCCCGGCTTGGCTGGCACCCGTTCAGGCAGTAGTCACACCAATTTCTCAGGAGCAAGCGGAATATTCACGGGAGGTGGCCGCTC
>JASHXG010000285.1 GCA_030043675.1 Vulcanimicrobiota bacterium | reverse complement strand
GCCGTCGTCGAGGCACGCGACCGTTTACGCGAAGCCGGGATCGAGGTCGATTATCTGCGCGTGCGCGCGCTTCCGCTCTCGCCCGAGATCGCGACCTTCGTCAAACGTCACGAGCGCATTTACGTCGTCGAACAGAATCGCGACGGCCAGCTCTACGGGATCCTGCGTGTCGAACTGCCGACGCACTTGATCGGCCGATTGGAATCGATTCGTCACTACAACGGCGTGCCGATCGACGCGCACGCCATCATCGACCCCCTGCTTGCCGCCGAGCGCAAACCTGCGGTCGTCGCGGAGTAATAATGACAGCAAATCTCAACATTATCGGGCTCACCCGCGAAGTCTACAAGGGACTGCCGACCACGCTCTGTGCCGGCTGCGGACACAACTCGATCACCAACCACCTCATCAAGGCGCTGTACGAATACGGCATCGAGCCGCACATGCTGGCCAAGATGAGCGGCATCGGTTGCTCGTCCAAGACGCCGGCCTATTTCGTCGAGCAGGCACATGGATTCAACGGACTGCACGGACGCATGCCATCGGCTGCGACGGGTGCCAAGTTGGCCAACCGCGAGCTGCTCGTGCTCGGTATCAGCGGAGATGGCGATACGGCCAGCATCGGACTGGGACAGTATTGTCATATGATCCGGCGCAATCTCGATATCACGTACATCGTCGAGAACAACGGGTGCTACGGTTTGACGAAAGGACAGTTCTCGGCGACGGCGGACGTGGGCTCGACGCAAAAGGGCGGCAAGGTGAACGAGTATACGACGATCGACGTGTGCGGTCTGGCGATCGAGCTCGGCGCTACTTTCGTCGCGCGTTCCTTCTCGGGCGACGGCAAGCAGCTCGTGCCGTTGCTTCAAGCGGCCTTCTCGCACACCGGCACCTCGATCCTCGACGTTATCAGCCCGTGCGTGACCTTCAACGATCACGAGGGCTCGACGAAAAGTTACGCCTACGTGAAAGAGCACGACGTGGTGTTGCACACGGCCGACTACATCGCGGGCGGGCGCGAGGTCACCGTCGACTACGAGCCGGGGACCGTGCGCGACGTCGAGCTCGAAGATGGTTCGCACGTGCTGCTGCGCAAGCTCGACGCCGACTACGACCCCACCGACGGAATCGCCGCGCTGCGGACGATCCACGAAACCCGCGCCGCCGGCGAGTTCGTGACCGGCCTGCTCTACGTCGACACCCGGGAGCGGGATCTCTGCAGCCGGGAGCGCCTGCCGACGACGCCGCTGGCGGCGCTCGGCGAGGAGGTCCTGCGAATCGACCGCGACGAATGGCAACGCCTTATGCAAGCCTGAGAGGAGTTGCCGATGAAACCTTATCGCACTGCCGCGCTCGCGCTGCTGCTCGCGGCGCCGGCACTCCCGGTCTTGGCGGCGCAGTCGATGCTCATCCACTCGGCGGTTTGGAGCGCCACCTACGTGGCCGCGTATCAGCCGACGTTCGGACGAAGGGGCGTGCCTTTCACTGGAACGATGACCCTCAGATTCAATCACGGGATCATCAGCGGCACCTACGTCTCGGATTCGGTTCGTCCGGACCCGCTTAGGGGTCGCACCGTTTTGGTCAGCGGCGGCGTGAGCCATGGGCAGATCCACCTCATCTTCCAGGCGCCCGCTAACTTCACCGTGCGAGGCACGCTCGCCGAAGATGCCGAGATCTCCGGCAGCACCACCATTAACCGGCAGATCTTCAGCTTTGTGGCTAGGGTAAAATCCGTTCCGTAGTCACGCCGTGTAGGCGACTTCAGCGTGCTGGGTGATGTCAAGCCCGAGGCGCTCCTCTTGCTCGCTCACCCGTAGCGGCACGATGAGCATCACCAGCTTGAGAATCGCATAGGTCATCAGCCCCGAGTAGATCCACGATGCCGCAACGGCTACCGCTTGGATCGCCAATTGGCGCGGATTGCCGTAGGCGAGACCATTCGATGCGGCGGCGTTTATCGCGGTGGTTGCGAAGACTCCGGTGAGCAGCGCGCCGACTGCACCGCCGATGCCGTGTACGGGGAAGACGTCGAGCGCATCATCGACGCGCATTCGTTCGCGCAGCCGCACGGCGTAATAGCACGCAGCACCGGCCGCGCCGCCGATGACGATCGCCGCAAGCGGCGTCACGAAACCGGCGGCCGGCGTGATTGCGACTAAACCCGCGACGGCGCCGGCGGCCGCGCCGATGCTGCTCGGCGCGCCTTCGCGACACCAGGCGATCGTCATCCACGTCAAGGCGCCCGTGGCCGCAGCAACGTTGGTGTTGACGAACGCGATGGCAGCGAGCCCGTTGGCCGCAAGCGCGCTGCCCGCATTGAAGCCGAACCATCCGAACCACACCAGCGAGGCGCCGAGGAGCATCATCGTGCGATCGTGCGGCTCGTGCGCCTCGTCTTGCGCAATGCGGCGCCCCAGCACCCATGCAGCGACCAATGCAGCGACGCCCGACGAAACGTGCACGACGGTGCCTCCGGCGAAATCGAGCGCGCCGAGCTTGGCCAGCCAGCCGCCGTGACCCCAGACCCAATGCGCGATCGGGTCGTAGACCACGGTCGCCCAGAGCAGCGTGAAGAGCGCAAAGGCACCGAAACGCTTGCGTTCGGCAAACGCACCGGTGATTAATGCCGGCGTAATCACCGCGAACATCATTTGGAAGAGCGCATAGGCGGCGTGTGGGACGGTCGGCGCATAGTCGGAGTTCGGGGCCGCCCCCACGTGGGTGAAACCGATCCAGGCGGGCGATCCTATCACGCCGTGCCAATCAGGCCCGAAGGCGAACGTATAACCCCAGAGCACCCATTGCACCGAGACGACACAGAGCGCGAAGAAGCTGTGCATCAACGTCGAGAGCACGTTCTTTCGCCGCACCAGGCCGCCGTAGAAAAAGCCCAGCGCCGGCGTCATCAACATCACCAGCGCGGCGCTGCCGAGTACCCAGGCCGTGTCGCCCGCGCTCAACCGATCCATAGACGAACGCTACCGGATTTGACCCGTCGCCGCATCCGACGGGCGGTGAATTCAAGGCCGCTCGAGTTCGACAGATGGCGAACGGCGCCAGGCGAAGAGCGCGTAGACCGGCCAGCCCGAGAGCAGGATGCCCAGGCCGATCGACGTGTCGACCGGCGATTTGACGAGCACGTCCCCGACCACGCTCCAGGCCACGAT
>JASHXG010000284.1 GCA_030043675.1 Vulcanimicrobiota bacterium | reverse complement strand
CGCTTCTCGAGCTGATCGACGATGTTCTGCGCCACGAGCCGAGCATCGAGCTCCGGATGCTTGATCTCCATGACGTTGACCGATACGTTTTTTCCGGTGAGCTGTTCGAGGTTCTTTCGAATCTCGTCGATCCCCACGCCGCGCTTACCGATGATGATGCCCGGTTTGGCGGTATTGACGATGACGCGCGCCTGATTGGCACGCCGCTCGATCTCGACCCTGCTGATTGCGGCCGAACGCATCCAGCGATTGAACGACTTGCGAATCGCCACGTCCTCGTGGAGCCAATCGACGTAATGCTTCTTCTCGAACCAGCGGCTATCCCAAGTGCGGGTGATGCCCAAACGCATGCCGACCGGATGAATCTTCTGTCCCACTAGCTTTCCTTTTTCTCCTCGGTGCGATCGGGCGCCGCAGCCGCTGCGGGACGCTTGCGCGCGCCGCTCTTTTTGCGCGCCGTCTTGCGAGCCGGGGCGGCGGGCGCAGCTGCCGCGCGACGCGGCTGCCGGGCTGCCTGCACCGATGCGCCCGGGCGTTTGCGCTCGGCTTTCGCCGGCGCGCCTTCGCTCACGATGACCGTGACGTGCGAGAGCCGCCGGCGCTTGAAGTAGGCACGGCCTTGTGCGCGCGGATCCAAACGTTTGGTGAAACGCCCGCCCGGCCCGCCGTCGACGGTGATCCGCGTGACGTAGAGCTCATCGGTGTTCAGGTCGTGATTGTTCCCCGCGTTCGCAACGGCGCTGCGCAAGAGCTTCTCGATCGGCTCGGCAGCATAGACGTCCGCAAACTTCAGCAGCACCAGGGCATCGCGCACGCTCTTGCCGCGAATCGCGTCCGCGACGCGCCGAAGCTTGCGCGGGCCGGTTCGCACGAAACGAAGATGCGCCACCGCCTGAGCCGGCCGCTCGTTCACGTCTTCACCGTCGCCTTGTCGCCGCCGTGACCGCGAAAGTGACGCGTCGGGGCGAACTCACCGAGCTTATGGCCCACCATGTTTTCGGTGATGTAAACCGGGATGTGCGTCTTTCCGTTATGCACGCCGATGGTGTGACCGACCATGGACGGAAGGACCGTCGAGGCGCGGCTCCACGTCTTGATCACGCGCTTTTCGCGCGTCTCGTTGAGCTTCTCGACTTTTTTGACGAGATTCTCGGCTACGAAGGGACCCTTTTTTAGCGAACGCGCCATTACTTCGAGCCTCGCCTGCGAACGATCATCTTGGTGGTGCGCTTATTACGGCGCGTCTTTTTGCCCATCGTCATTTGTCCCCAAGGCGTCGTCGGCGGGCGTCCCGACGTCGAGCGCGCTTCGCCGCCGCCGTGTGGGTGATCGACCGGATTCATCGCGACGCCGCGGACGGTCGGGCGCTTGCCGAGATGACGCGTGCGTCCGGCTTTTCCGATCACTTGGTTTTCGTGCTCCACGTTGCCGAGCTGACCGATGGTCGCGCGACAGGCGATGTGAATCTTGCGCACCTCGCCCGAAGGCATGCGCACCTGCGAGTACTCGCTTTCCTTTGCCATCAGCTGCGCCGACACACCGGCCGACCGAACCAGCTTGCCGCCTTGGCCGGGGCGCAGCTCGATGTTGTGAATCACCGTGCCGACCGGAATGTTCCGGATCGGCAGCGCGTTCCCGATTTTGATGTCGGCATTGGGGCCCGATTCGATCAGATCGCCGACCTGTAGGCCGAGCGGCGCCAGGACGTAGCGCTTGTCGCCGTCGCGATAGTTGACCAGCGCGATGCGGCAAGAGCGATTCGGATCGTACTCGATGGTCGCGACCTTGGCCGGAATTCCATCCTTTGCGCGTTTGAAGTCGACGATGCGGTAGAGCGTCCGCGTGCCCCCGCCACGATGGCGGACCGTGATCCGGCCGTTGTTATTGCGGCCGGAGTGCTTCTTGCGAACCTCGACGAGAGATTTCTCGGGAGCAACCTTCGAAAGGTCGGAAAAATCCGGCGTCCGCACGAACCGGCGGCCGGGCGAGGTCGGACGATATTTCTTTACGGGCATGCGATCGCTCCGATCGGCGCACTACTGTTCAAAATAATTCACTCCGCCCAGCTCGATCTTCTGACCGGCCTTGATCGTGACGACAGCCTTCTTATAGTCGCTCTGCTTGCCGCGAGTACGCATGCCGCGCCGCGCGAAGCTGCGCGCCTTGCCACGCACGTTGACCGTGTTGACGTGCAGGACGTTCACCTTGAAAATTTCCTCGATCGCGTGGCGGATCTGCGTCTTGGTCGCGTGCGGATGGACCACGAAAGTGTATTGCTGAGCGAGCGCGTCGGCCATGGACTTCTCGGTAATCCGCGGCGCGACGATGACGTCGCGTGCATCCATTACTCGGCGCTCCCTTCTTGCGCGCTCAGCGACTGGTATGCCGTCGTGGTAAAGACGATCCGCTCGAAGCGCAGCACGTCACTGACGCCGAGCGCGCGATCGTCGGTCACCGCTACGCCGGGCAGATTGCGGCTGACCCGCTCGATCTGCGGCGCGCTGGCTTCGCCCCGCCCACAGACGATCAGCGTGCGCGGACCGCTCTTTGCGGCCTTGGCGCTGCCGAAGAGCAGCTTGGCAAACTCGGCCGTCTTCACGATCGCGAAACCGCCCGGATCGAGCACCGTCACCGCGTCCTGGCTGAAGCGGTCGGCCAGCGCGGCGAGAAACGCCAACCGGCGCTCCTTCTTATTGAGACCCTCGACGTAGCTGCGTGGGCGTGGGCCGAAGGCGACCCCGCCATGGCGCCACTGCGGCGAGCGAATCGAGCCTTGGCGAGCGCGACCCGTCCCCTTTTGGCGCCAAGGCTTGCGCCCGCCGCCGGCAACTTCGTCGCGTTTGAGCGTCGACGCCGTCCCGGCTCGTTGATTGGCAAACTCGCGATGCACGGCCCGATAGACGACGTGAAGCTTGTCGCCGTAATCTCGGGCAAAGATGGCCGGGACCGCCAGGTCGCGCACCACCTTTCCGTCCGCGTCGATCACACTCGGCACGGCTTACGCCTTCGCGGCCTTGGCGGCTTTGTGGCTCTCGCGAACCAGCACGAGACCATTGCGGGCTCCCGGAACCGGGCCGCGGACGAGCAGCACGTTGCGCTCGGCGTCGGCACGCACGACCTCGAGATTCGCCAGGGTCGTGCGATCGGCGCCGAAATGACCCGGACGCCGGCTTCCTTTGGTGGTGCGCCCTGCGTTGGTGTCGCCGTTGGAGGCGGGCTGGCGATGGATCATCGAGCCGTGACTCGCGCCGCCGCCGCTGAAGTTGTGCCGTTTGATCCCGCCCGAGAAGCCGTGGCCCTTCGAGATGCCGATCACGTCCACACGGTCGCCCGGCGCAAACTGATCGACCGTGACGCTCTGACCGGCCTCGACGCCCTCGATCCCCGTGCGAAACTCGCGAACGAATCGGACCGGCTCGACGCCCTGACCCTTGAAGTGCCCGACCATGGCGCGCGTCAGCCGGTTGCGCTTGACCGGCTCGAAGCCTAGAGCGACGGCCTCGTAGCCGTGCTTCTCCTTGGTCCGGCGCTCGACGACCGTGCACGGACCGGCGGCAATCACCGTGACCGGCACGTACCGGCCATCGTCGGTGAAGACGCTCGTCATCCCAACCTTACGCCCGACAATATTCTTCATATATAAATAGCCGTTATAAATAGCCGTTTTTGCTGCGTACACGGGCCCACGCGTACTGCACTAGTTTTTCAGCCGGCGCGCGCCAGAGCGCGCGGCCGGCATGGACCGCAACTTCGGCAGTTTACCAAGGGGCGGCTTCGGAGTCAAGTAAAGGCGGGCAGGCCGGTAATCTCCTCGCCGAGGATCAGCGTATGCATCTCGCTCGTGCCTTCGTAGGTCAGGACCGATTCGAGATTATTGGCATGACGAATCACGGGATACTCGAGCGTGACGCCGTTGGCACCGAGTATCGTTCGCGCTTGTCGTGCGATCGCCAGGGCCTCGCGGACGTTGTTGAGCTTGCCGAAGCTCACTTGGGGCGGCCGCAAGCGTCCCTCGTCCTTGAGACGCCCGAGATGGAGCGC
>JASHXG010000283.1 GCA_030043675.1 Vulcanimicrobiota bacterium | reverse complement strand
GAGAGCTCGCCGGCCAGATTGATGGCCGTCTGGCCTCCGAAGGCCAGCATGACGCCTCGGGCCTGGGTCGCCTGATAGGCCGCCTCCACTTCGTCGGGGCCGGGCGGCTCGAAAACCAGCGCGTCGGAGACGTCGAAATCGGTCGAGACGGTCTCGGGATTATTGTTGACCACGACGGCCGAGCGTCCAGCGCGTTTGAGCGCCCACGCGGCGTGAACGCAGCTATAATCAAACTCGATGCCTTGTCCGATCCGAATGGGGCCGCTCCCGACGACGACGACGGCTTCGCTGGGCGTGCGTCGCATCTCATCCCGCTCGCCGCGCGAGATGTAGTAGTAGGGCGACTTTGCCGGAAACTCGGCGGCTGCCGTATCGACCATGCGAAACGCGGCGGCCGGCGCTCCGTCGACGGGCGCTCCCGTCAGCTGCGCGAGGCCGGCGGTCGAGTAGCCGGATTCCAAGGCTTGCGTCACGTCGCCGGGAGCGGGGGCCGAACGGAGCTTTTCCTCGAGGGCTACCAGCTCGTTCAACTCGTACAGCCAGAAGCGGTCGATGGCGGAGCGCTCGTTGATCCGCTCGATCATCGCGTTACGCTTGGGCTCGGCGGTGCGGCGGAGAAGCTCGCAGACGGCGAAGAGGCGTTCGTGCGTCGGCTGCGCGACGTTCGCCTCCAGCTCGGCATCGCTCCATTCGACGAATGCGCCCGTGAGGGTCTCACGCTTGAGATCGAGGCCGCGCAGCGCTTTAAGCAGCGCGGCGCCGAAGGTGCGGCCAATACCCATTGCCTCACCGGTTGATTTCATTTGCGTGCCGATCAGCGTATCGGCGATCGGAAACTTATCGAACGGCCAGCGAGGAATCTTCACGACGACGTAGTCGAGCGTCGGCTCGTACGCCGCCTTGGTCACCCGAGTGACGGGATTAGGGATCTCGTCGAGCCGCTGCCCGAGCGCGATGCGCGTCGCTATCTTGGCGATGGGGTAACCGGTGGCTTTCGAGGCCAGCGCCGAACTGCGCGAAACGCGCGGATTGACTTCGATGATCGCGTACTCGCTGCGTTGCGGGTGGAGCGCAAACTGGATGTTGCAGCCGCCTTGCACGTCAAGTGCTCGAATGACGTTGATGCTCGCGGTTCGCAGCATTTGGTACTCGAGATCCGAGAGGGTTTGCGACGGGGCCACGACGATCGAGTCGCCGGTATGCACGCCGACCGGATCGAGATTCTCCATGTTGCAGACGATGATGCAGTTGTCGGCGCCGTCGCGCAGCACTTCGTACTCGATCTCCTTCCACCCAAGGAGAGACGTTTCAAGCAGCACCTGGCCGATGAGGCTGGCGTTTAAGCCGGCGTCGAGGGTTTCGCGCAGCGCCGGCTCATCGTAAACGACGCCGCCGCCGGTGCCCGCCAGCGTGTAGGCCGGGCGCACGACCAGCGGATAGCCGGCGCGCTCGGCAAAGGCGACTCCATCCTCGACGTGCGTGACGACCGCGCTTTCGGGAACGGGCTCACCGATCTCGAGCATCTTTAGCTTGAACCGCGCCCGGTCTTCGGCTAGTCGGATCGTTTGGATGGGCGTGCCGAGCAGCTCGACGCCGTAACGCGCGAGAATGCCGGCTTCGTCCAGTTCGACGGCGAGGTTGAGCCCGGTCTGGCCGCCCAGCGTCGGAAGCAGCGCGTCGGGTCGCTCGCGTTCGATGATTTGTTCCAGTGATGCGACCGTGAGCGGCTCGAGATAGACCGCGTCGGCAATCTCGGGGTCGGTCATGATCGTGGCGGGATTCGAGTTGACGAGGACGACCCGATGGCCTTCCTCGCGCAGAGCGCGACACGCCTGTACGCCCGCGTAATCGAACTCGGCGGCCTGACCGATAACGATCGGTCCCGACCCGATGACCATCACGTTCCGGCGGGGCATGCTCGGGGGAGGTACTTTAGCTCGACGGCGTCTGCAGTCCTAGGAGGTTCTCCCTACGGCTGCAAGATGCGGACGTTCCAGTCGTCGCCGGCGCGGCGATACTCGCGCCGATCGTGCATGCGATTGGGACGGCCCTCCCAGAACTCGATGCGCACCGGCCTGAGCAAGTAGCCCCCCCACGCGTGCGGCCGAGGAACGTCGTCGTCGAATCGCTGCTCGAAGTGGGTGAATCGTTCTTCAAGCGTTTCGCGCGATTCGATCGCCTGGCTCTGTTCCGAAGCCCAAGCCGCGATCCGGTGTCCACGCGGGCGCGACGCAAAATAGGCATCGGACTCCTCATCCGAGAGACGCGCGACGGTGCCTTCGACGCGTACCTGGCGCTCGAGCTGCGGCCAGTAGAAGACCGCCGCGGCTCGAGGATTTTCCGACAGCTCGCGGCCCTTGCGGCTCTCGTATGACGTGTAAAAGCGGAGTCCGCGCTCATCGAGACCGCGCAACAGCACGATTCTTGCCGAGGGGCCGCCGCCGGAATCGGCGGTTGCGAGGCACATCGCGATCGCATCCACGCGTGCGGCGCCGCCGGCATCGTCGATCCAGCTCGCCAGCAGCTCGATCGGGCTCACGGGTAGCGGCCGAGGCCGAAGCCGGCGAGAAATGCGAGCAGCATGCCGAGCGCCCCTGCGATCGCGAAACTCAACGACGCGTCGACGGCCTTGCGTTGCAGCGACGTGATTCGTCCGAGGTGCGCCAGCGCCTCGCGAAGCTGCGTCGCGTTCGAGACGCGCGCATAAGCGCCGCCGCTGACGGAGGCGTAGCCGCGCAACGCTTCCTCGTCGATCGTCGCCTCTTCGCTCGTCCCCGGAATCAGGCCGCCGGCCTCCGTCCCGATGCCGACGGTATAGACCGGAATGTGCTGTGAGCCGAGCCAGCGCGCCGCTTCCATCGGGTCGGTTCCGGCGTTGTTGACGCCGTCGGTGATCAGGATAACGACGCGATGTCCTTTGGCCGGAAGCGACTCTCCGGCAAGCTTGAGCGCGTCACCGATGGCGGTAGCTCCATCGGGCATCGGGACCTCGTCGAGTTGTGAGGAGACCAGGCGGTGATCGGCGCTCAGCGGCACGACGATTCCCGCCGCGCCCGAGAATGCTATGACGCCGATGCTGGTTCCGGCCGGGGCCTCGGCGATGAACGCGCGTGCGGCCGCCTTTGCCGCCGCCCCGCGCGTGGGAAAGACGTCGGTCGAGGCCATCGATCCCGAGGTGTCGATGCAGATGAAGACGTGACCATCGCGCGCCGGTACGGGCAGCACGAGATGCGGTCCGGAAATTCCGAGCACGACTCCAGCGAGCGCCAACACCCAAAGCGTTTGGAGCGCGCGCGGAATCCAGCGGCGCGGACGCGCGGCATCACGGAAGAACGCAACGTTCGAATAGAGCAAGTCGCGCGCGGTCGTACGACGCGCCAAGAACGTGTAGAGAACCGCGAAGAGGATCACGCCGACGATGCCGGCCGCCAAGCGTGCGGGGTGATCGAAGCTCATCAGGCAACCCCGGCCCTGGCCAAACCGAAGGCTTCGGCCAGTGAGGCTGCGCCGTCGGCTTCGCGCAGAATCCCGGTGCGCCAGTTCGCAACGCGGAAACGCTTGAGCAGCCATGCTTCGCGCTCGCGCACCGCGCGCAAATACGCGCGGCGTTCGCGCGGGCCGATGTATGCGCGCACGCTCCCGCCTTCGGTGCCGCGCAGCCGCACCATGCCTGCCAGCGGAAGCTCCTCGAACCAAGGATCTCGCGCGATCAAAGCAGTGCAATCGAAGCGCGCGCCAAGGTCGGCGAGATCGCGATCGAGGGAGGGATCGAGATCGTACCAGTCGCTGATCGCCAAGAGCGCGGTGCCGCGCGGCAGCGCGGCGCGTGCCGTGCGCAACGCGCGGGTCAGATCGAACGGTTCTTCTTCCTTTGCGACGGCGAAAACGGCACCCGCCGGCTTACGCTGGAGCGCCGGCGGGGTCACGCCGCGGGCGGTGACGCGCACGCAGCGGTCTTCCCCGCTTGCGGCGCCGAACCACGCGTGGAGCGCTTCGCTTCCGGCAGCCAGCAGCGGCCGGCGGCGGCCGACCTCCATCGACGGCGATGCATCAACGATCGCCGCCAGGGTGAGTGCCACGTCTTCGAGGACGACGCGGCTCTGCAGCTCGCCGGAGCGGGCGGTCGCAGCCCAGTCGATCCGGCGAACGTCGTCACCCGGAACGTAGGCGCGCAGCTCGACGAACTCATACCCGTCGCCGCGATAGATCGTCGGCGAGCCCGCGCCGAGGTTGCGGGGCCGGCGTCGTGCACGCAACAGCGCCTCACGAAGCGTCATGTATTTACCCGGCCGTTACGGCGCGGGGATTGCGGCGATCAGCGCCGCAATCGCGCCGTCCATGCTGACGCCTTCGGTGGTCAAGCGATAGTTGAAACCAATGCGATGGCGCAAGGCGTGCGGCGCAACGGCGCGCACGTCGTCCGGGAGCGCGAAATCGCGTCCTTCCAGGAGTGCTCGCGCCCGTGCGAGATAGGCGAGGGCTAAGGTTGCGCGCGGGCTTGCTCCATAGTCGATCAGCTCGGAGACGCGCATCGGCGTTCCGTGTTCCGAGGGAACGGTCACGCGATCCGCGTGACGGCTGATCGCCACCAAGTCAACGATGTAGAGCTTGAGTTTTTCATCGATGTGGACGTCGTGTGCCTGCTTACGCCAAGCGCGCACGTCCTCGAGCGTCGCTACGGCGCGGAGCGGCTGGGTGTCCGCAATGGCGAAGCGATCGAGAATCCGCAGCTCTTCGTCACGCGTTGGATAGCCGACGTTGACTTTCATGAGGAAACGGTCCATCTGAGCAATCGGCAGCGCGTAGGTTCCTTCGGAGTCGAGCGGATTCATCGTCGCCATCACGACGAATGGATCGGGCAACGGGTACGTTTGCGGGCCGATCGTAACCTGGCGTTCCTGCATGGCCTCGAGCAGGGCCGATTGAACCTTGGCCGGCGCGCGATTGATCTCGTCGGCGAGTACGACGTTGGCAAAAATCGGTCCGAGTACGGTAGCGAAGTTGCTCTCGCGCTGATCGAAGACGCGAGTGCCGACGATGTCGCTGGGCAACAGGTCGGGTGTGAACTGAATGCGCTTGAACTCCCCGTCGAGGGCCGCCGCCAGCGAGCGGCAGGAGAGGGTCTTTGCCAAGCCGGGCGGCCCTTCCAACAGAATGTGGCCGTTTGAGAGCAGCGCCAGCAGCAGCGCCTCGATGACGCCCTCCTGACCGACGATCGTCTGCGCGAGGGCTGCGCGCAAATCGGCGGGCTGACGAGCCACGATCATGCTGGGGAACCTAACGAGTGTTCCAGGGCGGAGCAGGCGTCCCGGATCGCGGCGTCGAGGTCGTCGTCGTAGGTGAACGCACCACGCTCGAGCGCGATCAAGAGCGAGCGCATGCGCGCGTCGGAAGCTTCGGAACGATGGAGCACGTCGCCCAGCGTTTCGCCGTCGGTCGCTCCGACCATGCGCCATATGGCCGAGCGCACGCGCAC
>JASHXG010000282.1 GCA_030043675.1 Vulcanimicrobiota bacterium | reverse complement strand
GCTGCGGTCACGACGCAATGGCTGACCGCATTTCTGCGCGACGAGCTTCTCGTGCGGCGCGAAATCCCGCGCGCGGTGCTGGGACTCTCGGGCGGCGTCGATTCGGCCGTGACTGCGTTCCTGTGCGCGCGAGCGCTGGGTCCGGAGAACGTCTATGCGTTCCGCATGCCGTACAAAACCTCGCAGCCGTCGAGTCTTGCCGATGCGCAGCTGGTCATAGATGCGCTGCAGATCAATGCGCGGACGATCGATATCAGCGCCGCCGTCGACGGGTATCTCCAGCTCGAACCGAGTGCCGACGCGCGCCGTCAGGGGAACGTGATGGCGCGTATCCGGATGGTCGTGCTCTTCGATCAGTCCGCCAAGCTCGGCGCGCTGCCGATCGGAACCGGGAACAAGACCGAGCGGCTGCTGGGATATTTCACCTGGCACGCCGACGATACGCCGCCGGTGAATCCGCTCGGCGACCTGTTCAAGACGCAGGTCTGGGCCCTCGCGCGATATCTCGGCGTGCCCAAGCGCCTGATCGACAAGGCGCCCACCGCAGATCTGGAAGCCGATCAAACCGACGAAGGCGACCTCGGCATCACCTATGCACGAGCCGACGCGATTCTCGCCGAGCTTTTGCTGGGATACTCCGACGCGCAGCTGATCGAGCGCGGTTTCAGTGCCCAAGAAGTCTCGCTGGTGCGCGGGCGCGTCGACGCGACGCACTGGAAGCGCCACCTGCCGACGACCGCGATGTTGAGCAATACGGCGATCAACGAGTTTTACTTGCGTCCGGTCGACTTCTAAGTCATTAGACCGATGCGCAAACCGTTCTTTCCCGCTGGCCTCAATTTGGAGGATCGCGTGTGCGTCGTGATCGGCCCTGCGGACGACCGCGAGGCCGTCGAGAAGGAAGCGGCCTTACGCGAAGCCGGGGCGCGCGTGCGCCGCATCCCCGATGGCGCCGCGCTGCGCGACGAAGAGGTAGCCGACGCGTTCTTCGTCATCTCGACCCCGCAGGATGAGGCGCTTTCGGCGCGGTTGCGGGAGCTCGCCGATCGCCATCGCTTTCTCTTATGTTGCATCGACCAGCCGCGCTACGGTTTCGTGGCGATGGGCGCGATCGCCAAGGCCGGTCCGGTACGGGTTGCGATCTGGACGGCCGGGCTCGCGCCGCGCGTCGGCAAGGCGCTCAAGGAGGCGTTGCAGCGGGCGATGGATGCACGGTTCGCGCGCTTTGTCGAGCGTCTGGCCGTTCATCGCGCGAAAACGCACGCCGCCAACCCGGGGCCGGCGAACTCGGCCCAACGCCGCAGCGCAATGATCGCTGCAGCGCGCGGTTTCAAGGCCGACGTGCGCTTGCAGTATCCGCCGTGGTTCGACGAGGATCGGGAGCCGCCGAGTAGTGCCTGATGCCGCGGTCGAGCTGATCGCCGTCGGGACCGAGCTGCTGCTGGGCCAGCTGGTCGACACCAATACGGTCTTCATCGAGCAAAGTTTGGCGGAGGCCGGCATCGACGTGCGTGCCACGCACGTGGTCGGCGACAATCGCGAGCGAATCGCGGCGGCTATTCGCGGCGCGTTGGAACGCGCCGAGGGTGCGATTACAACCGGCGGTCTCGGGCC
Source organism: Vulcanimicrobiota bacterium (assembly GCA_030043675.1). Classification (GTDB taxonomy): domain Bacteria; phylum Vulcanimicrobiota; class Vulcanimicrobiia; order Vulcanimicrobiales; family Vulcanimicrobiaceae; genus Cybelea. Next base: position 9,350 of record JASHXG010000282.1, on the reverse strand, counting down.
GACAATCGACGACCTCACCAAGGAAGCCGTCTGCGACGCATTGGGTCTCAGCGTCGAGCTCTACGAGCCGGCCTTGCGCCAGATGGAAGAGTTTTTTGCGACGGTCGGCCGTCCGATGCGTCCCAACAATCGCAAACAAGCCGAACTGCCGCGCGGCAGTCTTCCGCTCCCCAATCCCAACGGCACGGCTCCCGGATTCGTCGCGTTCGCCAAGGACGGAAGGTTCGTGGCCTCCATGCCGGGCGTTCCGCGCGAGATGAAGCCGATGCTGGCGGAGCGTCTCGTTCCATTCTTGCGCGAGCGCTTCGCGGTGAAGTCGAGGATCTATACCCGCGTCATTCACACCATCAACCTCGGCGAATCGGAGATCGACTACCGCATTGCCGACCTTTTCGCGGCCTCGGCCAATCCGAAGATTGCCGTGCTTTCACACGACTTCCGCGTCGACGTCAAGCTCACCGCGAAAAGCGACTCGTCCGCCGACGCCGATGCGATGATCGCTCCGCTCCAGATCGAGCTCGAACGTCGCCTGATGGGCTACGTCTTTGGTACCGACGAAACGACGCCGGCCGGCGCGATCCATGCGTTGCTCCAGGCGCGCGGCCTGCGCATCGGGTTGGCCGAATCATTCACCGGCGGCCGACTCGCCGCCCAGCTCACCAGCGTTCCCGGCTCGTCGACGGCGTTCGTCGGCGCCGTCGTCGCGTACGCAAATTCGGTGAAGATCGAACAGCTTGGAGTGAGACCCGAGACGATCGAGCGCGAAGGTGCGGTCAGCCAGGCGGCGGCGCAAGAGATGGCGCTCGGCGCTCGACTGAGGCTCGGCGCGGACCTGGCCTTGGCGACGACGGGCATCGCCGGACCAGAGGGCGGCACGCCGCATAAGCCGATCGGCTCGTGCTGGTTTGCGCTCGAGGACCGCGACGGAGTCGCCGGCACCTGGCGCTTCGAGCTGCGGGGCGATCGCGCCGCGATCACCCGACGGGCGACGACCATCGGCTTGGGTATCATCTGGAGATACCTGGAGGGTCAACGGTGACGACGCGATCCCTCGCCGCGCTATTCGCGCTTGCGCTCGCGGCCGGATGCACGTCGGCCCTCAATCAGCTCGGCCCCAGGCCATACTTCGACGTTCGCTTTCCGGTGGCGAGGGTGACGGCCTCAGCGTCCTATCCGCGGACGGTCGATCCGTCCGGCGTGCTTTGGTACATTGACGACGACGAGATCGTGCGTCAATGGCAGCCAAGACGGTTCGAGGTCATTCGTGACAGACGGGTGCGTTCGGGAACCATCTTCTGGTACGCCGGCGCGGTGTACGTCCTCGACGGCGACGGAATGCACTTCACCCGCGTCTTTCGGCGCAGGCATACGGTGGCGGTGCGAATTCCGCGTAACGTAACTCCGCTCGTAGGCGCCGTGGCAGACGATACCCATCGCTACATTGTCGCCGCGCGCGCCACACCGCACGCGCTGGCGGTAGCCGACGTCTGGAGGTGGTACTCGGAACGGCTTCCCGCCGGCGTCGATCCATTCGCGGCGGCGCTCGCCGGCGGCCCGCACGGAAAGAAGTTCCTCATCGTCGGCGATCAGCTCGGCTCTTCGATCGTCCTCAAGGATCGCCACTCCGGTCACGTGGCGTACGTCCAACTGCCCAGCAACGCGTGCTTCTCCGATACCGCGGCGACGCTGCACGTCCCCGTCGACCTTCGCGGCCGCGATCGCTACCGCGTCTGGGCGACGTCGGGGAATCATGCGGTCAGTATCGACTTGCGCACTAATCGAATCTTGCGGCTGTGGGACTTACCGGGCTGTGCCATGCGCATTCTCGGTGCGGGGCCGCGCTCCGTGGTCATCTTGGTCGGCGCTTCGAGCGGCGACGGCTATAGCTCGTCGGTCGCAAGAGTCGATGTGCAGGGCGTTCATCGGCTGCCGCAATACGGCGAGATTCACGGGCTTCGTTCCGGCGCCATTCTCGATCGCTTCCAACGCCTTTGGTGGTTCGACCGCGCATCGAATGCCTTTATCTGCCGCACGCCGGTGAGCTAGGGCTGGGGGACCGAGGTTCCGTAACCGATCGACTGCAACACCTGCTGAGTTACGAGTCCCTCTTCGAAGGTCGGGAGCACGTTTGGCTTCCCTTCGATCTTTTTTGCGAACTCATCGTAGAGCTCCATCAGCAACGGAACGCTGGCATTGACGCTTGCGAAACGCGCGTAGGGTGACGGTTTGCACTCGAGCTCGCTGGTTTCGTCATCATCGATGGTAAAGAGCTTGAGATTGGTGATGATGTTGCCGCTGGCGACGGCGGTGCGCCCTTCGCCGTGTGCCGCGCACGTGAAGGATTCGACGGCCGTCGTCGCGTCGGCGCAGAGGCGGGCAACCAGACCTTCGCGGTACTCGAGCAACGCGAAGGCGCCGTCGTCGACGGTCGATTTGAAGGCACCCGCCTGGTCGTGGCGCTCGACGTTGGCGGTGCGCAATAATCCGACCGAGCGTTGCGGGCTTTCCGCCGCCAGCCAGTCGGCCAAATCGATCAGGTGCGAAAGGATTGCTCCGGCGTAGCCGCCCCCGAGCTCGCGGGAAAACCACCAGCCGCGCGCGCGTCGCTCGCTGCGGCGCAGCATCCGGCGCAACAGCGTTATCTCGGCGTCACGCAGCGGATCGAGGTGACGATGCGCGACCAGCTCCTTGATGGCTGCAAGCTGCGGGACGAAGCGAAACTCGTGCGAGAGACCGCACGCCGTGCCGGCGACCGCGGCCGCCTCAACCATGTTACGCGCGCCGGCGACGTCGAGCGCGAACGGTTTCTCGCAGAGCACGTGCTTGTGGACGGCGAGGCTGGCTAGCACGTCCTCGCGGTGCGTAAAGGGAGGGGAGGCAACGGTCACCGCGTCGAGGTCGCACCCGGCGAGCATCGCTTGGCACGACGTGAAAGCGTGCGCGATGCCGCGCTCGCGCGCGATCCGCGCCGCCGTCGACGGCGACGCCAGCGCGACGACCTCGAAAGCGGGATGGGCCTGCAGCGCCGGCAAGTGCGTGCTCACCCCGAACCCGGCACCGACGATGCCGATGCGAATCTTCTGCATCGCTAAGCGGCCGCCGCGATTGCGGACCCGAGGATCTCGATGCCGCGATCGAGCTGCTCCTCGGTGATGACGAGCGGCGGGGTGATCGAGATGGTCTGGCCTTTGACTCCCGATTGCAGCACGATCACGCCGCGCGCCAGTGCCTGCTTGACGACGGCGGCCGCCTTCGCGGGCGCGCGAAGTTCGACGGCCCAAAGCAAGCCGCAACCGCGCACGTCGACGACGGCCGAGAGCGAGCGCAAGGCATGCAAACGGACCTCCGCCCGCGCCCCCATTCGCTCGGCCCGCTGCGGAAGTTGCATGCGTTCGAACTCATCGATGGTCGCCAGCGCGGCGGCGCAACCCATTGGGTTCCCGAGATAGGTAGAAGTGTGCAGCGCTTCGCCGGCCGAGACCGGCCAGGCATCCATGATCCGCGCCTGCGCGACGGCCGCGCCGATCGGAAATCCCGAGCCCATTGCTTTCCCGATGCAGAGGATATCGGGAACGACGCTTTCGCGATCGATCGCGAACCAGGCACCCGTTCGTCCGAAGCCGGTGAAGATCTCGTCCACGATCATCAAAATGTCGAGCTCCTCGCAAACGTTGCGGATCGCCGCGAGGTATCCGGGCGGCGGCAGAATGCAGCCGGCGCGCCCCTGGATGGGCTCGATGATCAGCGCCGCCAGGTCGTCGTGTTCGGCCAGCACATCGTGCGCTTTCGCGGCGGCGTCGCTGGCGCTGACCCCGGACGAGCGCCGCGGATACTCGAGCAGCACCGCTTGCGCGCCGAGGGATGCCGCAAACGGCGCGCGGAACCGCTCGATACCTCCGACGCTCAACGCGCCGAATGAGAGACCGTGATAGGCGCCGTCGTAGCAAGCAAAGCGTGACTTCCCGGTTGCCAAGATCGCCGTTTTCAGCGCCGCCTCGACGGCCTCGGAGCCGGTCGTCGCAAGGAACGATTTGGTCAAGCCGGCGGGGAGAACGCGCTCCAAACGCTCGAGCAACCGCGTGCGGACGGCGGTCGGATGAACGTCCCCCATGCCGTGCATCAGGCGTCGCGCCTGCTCCGCGATCGCGGCGACGACGTGCGGATTGCAATGACCGGCATTGGCTACGCCGAACGCGGCGGTCAAATCGATGTAGCGGTTGCCGTCGACGTCGGTGACCGTCGCGCCGCTGGCCGACTCCCAGAAGACGGGAAAATCGGCGGCGAGATACGTGACGTTACGCGACTCGTGCGCGCGCAGCTGCGAGCGCAAACGGACCGTTTGAGGGCCCGGGATCGCGCCGGCGATGTCCTCGAGACCGTCGTCCATCACGTTTCGTCGCTCACCCAGCGAACGAACTCCGCAATCCGTGGACGGCCGCCGTGATAAGCGCCGAGCGGCGGGGCCTGCAGCGCGCCGAAGGGCGCGATCCGCGCGACGCCGAGGCGCAGCGCCAAATCGAAGATATCGTTCCGATCCCCCGCGACGGCGAGCGCTTCGAGCGCGATGCCGTGACGCTCCAGATAGGCCGCCGCTTCGGCGGGAGCATCGACCGAATGAATCGCGAGCGCGCGCGGGAGAAAGGCGGGCGGTGCGTCGATCGGAGGATCCAGGACTGCGAGGTAGGTCGATGCTTCGTCGGAGTAAACGCTCCACTCCCCGGCGGCGCGAAATGTCGCGAGATCTCGCGCGTGGGCGAGCGATGCCGCCGCTTCGGGCGAACGGGTTCCGAGTGGAAACGCTCGCGCGGCCTCGGCAATCGATGTGCCCAAGATGCGGCTGAACTGCTCCGTCGAAACGACCCCTCCGCGCTCGACGAAGAGAGCGTGAAGCGACAAACAACCTTCGGTGTCGTAGAGCACGAGGTCCCGGGCCGCGGCGCCGGCAATGCGACGCGCCTCGGCTTGTGACGACAGCGTTTCGCGTGCGACGTATCCCGCGCTGGCCTTGGCCGCATTGGGGATAAAGCGCGCCGTTGGAGGCAGGCCACGCGCGAGCCGTGCGAGCGTGGCGTCGCTCCCGAACGCAACGACGGCATCGAATCCTCCGAGATCGAAAGCATCGCGCTCTCCGTCCCACGTTCGTGCGCGGGCCGCATCGCGAAAGTCGACCAGCTGGTCGGCAAGCGTGGCGAAGAAGGCCGCGACCAGATGGTCTTCGCGGTCTTTGACGATGACCTCGCACTTTGCGCAGAGCGCAAAGACTGCCGGAACGACGGCGACGCCGATCGTCGTGCGGCTCGAGACGATGCAGACGCGGCCGATAGGCAAGGCGCGTGCGCGCGGTCGCCCGGGTCTGCGCGCGAAACCATCGAGCGCCTCGAGCGAACCCAGCTCATCGGAGATGACGGCTTCGATGGCTTGCGCCTGCAGCGAACCGAAGAGCTGATCGAACGCGAATGCGACCACGGGAAGCGAGTATCCGGTTCGCGCTGCTACCGCGGTCAGTGCCTGCGTGCGCGGCTGAAAATCGGCATCGCTCCACCGAGCCGCGGCGGCGGCGATCGCGGCTACGAGCGAACGGACGGGACGCTCGGTCCGCAAGGCGGATTTAACCATCATCTCATGTCTTCCGGAGGCTTGGCGCCGACTCCCCGAGGTGCTGCCGCTGGCAGCGGCTAAAGGGCGATGCAATGCACAGCGCCTGGCTCTCGCGCGCGTTTTTCCTACTCGTCGCCGCCATTGGCGTCACGGGGCTGGTGAGCGGGCTGGGCTGCACGCGCTACGGCAAGCCGGGGCCGATCCCGCCGACGCTGGCGCCGATCTCGGCGATCTACGTCAACGCAATGACCGGCAGCGACACGAGCGGCAACGGCTCGCAAAGCAATCCGTACAAGAGCTTCACCAAGGCCGTCACCGTGCTGACGGCCGCGAAATCGCTCTCGACGAGCGGTGTCGCGATCAATCTCTCCGCCGGCAACTACGACGTCGCCAACGGCGAGAAGTTTCCGATCGTCATACCATCTACGGTAACGGTCCCCATTACGATCACGGGCAGCAACTACGGCATCTCGCCGGCCAGCGGGACGTTCGTCAACGGCTACGGGCAGGACCGGGCATTGGAGACGCTGATTCACCGACCGGCTCGCTCAGCGTTCACGACGCTCGAAGCGGAGGCGGGCACGACCGTTACCATAAGCGACGTCTACGTCGGCGCTTCGAAGCCGTTCCACCCTTCAAACGGAAGCGCCTCGTATGCGTCGTTCGATGCGATGGGTTCGGTGACCGCGTCAACCTCTAGTTTCGGCGCGGGCATCATCACAGCGTCGAGCGAGGTGGCCGGCGCGATCGTGCCCGGCGGCTCATTGAACTGCGCTTCGTGCACGTTGCGCGGAAACGAAGCCGGCATTCTTGGCTTCTCGGTCACCGTTTCGCCCACGTCGCCCCCGACGACCGCAAGCCCGTCGCCCCCGTCATCTCCGCCGCCCTCGAGCGTCGGGCCGACGATCACGCTAAGCCATTCGACCGGCGCAGGCTCCAGCACGGTCGCCGCTCGGGAGTACGCCCTGGCGACCGACGGAAGCGTGACGGTCACCGTTTCGGGAACGAGCTTCCAGCAGGCGCGCTACGCTTACACCGATGCGGCCACGCCGATCGTTCGCGTCGTTCCCGGCGCCGTCGACCTCGGCGGCGGCGTCGCGAACTCGAGCGGCCTCAACGGCTTCATCGGCGCGCGCGTTACGGAAATCTGGCTGGTCCACCGGAACGAAACCGTGAGCGCGTTGGGCAACTTCTGGAATGCGGGCGTCCAGGGTGCCAATCGAAATGGCCGGTTCCCTAGAGTCCACACCTTCGGCTCCGGGGCGAGCGGCGAAAACGTGACGATCGCCCGGTACGCGACCGGCTCGACGGTCACGGTCGGTCCGGCTCCCGTGCCGACGCCGACGCCGTCGGTCAGTCCCTCGACGAGCCCGACCTAAGCGCGAGGCGGCGCGGCGCGCGCAGAGTACAATAGGGGTATGACGACCACGCTAACTCCGCTCGACCAGATCGCGCCCTTCAAGAACGAAGCGGTTAAGGATTTTTCCGATCCGGCCGACGCCGCGGCGATGCGAGCCGCGCTAACCGCCGTCAGGCGAACCTTCGGGGGGCACTACCCGCTGGTCATCGACGGCCGGAAGCTGGAGACCGAGAAGAAGATCCGCTCGCTCAATCCGGCCAATCCGCAGGAAGTGGTTGGCCTGACGAGCGCCGCCTCCAAGGAGCAGGCAAATGCCGCCATCGAGGCGGCTGCCAAAGCCTTCGGCTCATGGAAGCACCGGTCGCTCGTCGAGCGCGCCGAGTACCTTTTCAAAGCGGCCGCGCTGCTGCGCGAGCGCCGCTTCGAGTACGATGCGCTGCTCGTGTACGAGGTCGGTAAGAGTTGGGTGGAGGCCGATGGCGACATCAGCGAGGCGCTCGACTTTCTCGAGTTCTATGCGCGCGAGGCGCTGCGCTACGCGCAGCCGCAGCCGGTCGTACCGATCGCCGGGGAGCGCAACGAGCTGGTCTACATTCCGCTCGGCGTCGGAGCCGTAATCCCGCCCTGGAATTTCGCCGGAGCGATCATGATCGGCATGACGGCGGCCGCGATCGTCAGCGGGAACACCGTCGTGCTCAAACCGTCGAGCGATTCGGCGATTATCGCGGCTTGGTTCGTCGATCTGCTGCACGAGGTCGGGGTCCCGCCGGGAGTCGTCAACTTCATTCCGGGCTCGGGCAGCGAGATCGGAGATCTCATCGTCACGCATCCGCAGATTCGCTTCATCTCCTTTACCGGGTCGAAAGAGGTCGGCTTGCGGATCAACGAGCTGGCGGCAAAACCACAGGCGGGGCAGAAGTGGATCAAGCGCGTCATCGCGGAGATGGGCGGGAAGGATTCGATCGTCGTTGCCGCGGACGCGGATTTGGACGCGGCCGTCGAGGGCGTGGCGGTCTCGGCTTTCGGTTTCTCCGGTCAGAAATGTTCGGCGTGCTCGCGCGCGATCGTCGAAGCGAGCATCTACGATGAATTCCTCGAGAAGCTGCGCGCGCGCGTCGCGAAGATTACGGTAGGCGATCCGAGCGATCCCGGCGTCTACATGGGACCGGTCGTCAATGAAGGAGCGGTCGAGTCGATCGGACGCTACATCGAGAAGGGGCGGCGGGAAGGCCGCCTGATTGCGGGCGGAGGCCGCATCGATGCACAGGGTTATTTCATCGAGCCGACCGTGATCGCCGACGTGGCTCCCGACGCGACCATTGCACAGGAAGAGATCTTTGGTCCGGTGCTTGCGGTAATCAAGGCGAAGGATTACGACGACGCACTTGCGATCGCGAACAATACGGAGTTCGGCTTGACCGGATCGCTGTATACGCGCGATGAGAAGAAGATCCAACGGGCGCGCGAGGACTTCTTTGTGGGTAATCTCTATTTCAACCGCAAGAGCACCGGCGCGATGGTCGGTGCGCATCCGTTCGGCGGGTTCAACATGTCGGGCACCGACAGCAAAGCCGGCGGCCGCGACTATCTGCTGCTCTTCATGCAGGGCAAGACCATCTCTCGCAAGCTCTAGCTCTGCGCAGTGTGCGACGTTTTGCGTTTGCGCAAGAACGTAAAGAACTCGACGCCTTCGCGCAGCCGTCGCTTCATGAGCGGCGGATAGAACGCGTCCACCGAGTCGAAGACAAACGTCTGACTGATCCCGGGGTAGTTGAGCGCGGTAGTTTGAATGCCGTGGGTGTCGACCAAGGCGGTGTCCGCAACTTAGAGCCACCCTTGCTCTTGAGCCTGTCTATAGAGTTCGGTTCCCGGATACGGCGCCGCCAACGACACCTGGATCGTTTCAGGCTCGATCTCGCAAGCATAGCGGATCGTTTCGCGAATCGTCTGCGGTTCGGCACGTTACAGAGCGGTCTGGCGGTTGCGATCGCACCAACGCGTGCAAATTTTATCTGCTACGGAAACAGATCTCCAACTTGTTGCGGTCGGCGTCTTCAAAGAATGTCGCATAGTAGTAGGGCGTATACTCTTCGCACAGATGCGCCGGCTCGAACGCGATCGCGCCGGCGGATTGCGCGATCGCGGCCAGACGATCGACATCGGCGCGACTGGCCGCGCGCAGCGCGATGCGCGAGCCGTTCGGGCGGTGGTCAAGGTCGAGCATTATTCCAAAGAAGTCACCGGTGCCGTCGTCACTGGGCTGACCGTAGTTGATCCACTCGGCGGTTTCGGTGAGCTCGGAATAGCCCATGGCTGGGAGCAGCGCGTCGTAGAGGGGCCGCGTCTTTGCGAAGTCGCTGACGCGCAGATCGACGTGATCGAATAGCATGCG
>JASHXG010000281.1 GCA_030043675.1 Vulcanimicrobiota bacterium | reverse complement strand
CGGTCTCCCGCGAGAACGGCAAAACGCTCGCCGACGCGCGCGGCGAAGTGCGGCGCGGCATCGAAGCCGTCGAGTTTGCCTGCGGCATGCCCTCCTTGATGATGGGCGACGCGCTGCCCGACGTGGCAAGGGGGATCGATTCGGTCTCGATGCGCTACCCGCTGGGTGTCTGTGCCGGAATCACGCCCTTTAACTTTCCGGCGATGATCCCGCTCTGGATGTTTCCGATCGCGATCGCGGCGGGGAACACATTCGTCCTGAAGCCCTCGCCGCAGACGCCGCTCACGTCGCAAAGGCTCCTTTCGATCGCGCACGCGTCGGGCTTCCCCGAAGGAATCCTCGCGGTCGTGCACGGTGAAGCCGAGACGGCCGAGGCGCTGATCGATCATCCCGACGTCGCCGCGATCTCGTTCGTCGGCTCATCGAACGCCGCACGAGCCGTGCAGGCGCGCGCCGTAGCCGCGCACAAGCGCGTTCAAGCGCTTGGGGGCGCAAAGAACTATCTGGTCGTCATGCCCGACGCCGTCACGCAGAGCACGTGCGATGCCGTGATCGCGTCGGCGTTCGGCGGCGCGGGGCAACGGTGTCTGGCGGGCTCGGTCGTCATCGCGGTCGGCTCGGCCGGTGATCGGCTAGCGCCGCTGCTCGTCGAAGCGGCGGCCTCGCTGCGCCTCGGTCGTGGTGTCGACGACGGCGTCGCGATGGGGCCGGTCGTCAGTGAGGCGGCCATCGAGCGCATCGGCGGTTATGTGGAGCGAGCGCGCGCCGCGGGCGCTCGGCTTTTGCTCGACGGCGGTGCGGCGCCGACCGGCGGCACGTTCGTCGCTCCGGTCATCTTCGATCGGGTCGATCCATCGAGCGAGCTCGCACGCGACGAAATCTTCGGTCCGGTACTCGCAATCGTCCGCGCCCGATCGCTCGACGAGGCAATCGCGATCGCGAACGCTTCCCGATACGGCAACGCCTCGTCGATCTTCACCAACGATGGCGGCAACGCGCGCGCGTTCGCATCGAGGATTGCGGTCGGCATGGTCGGGATCAACGTCGGCGTCGCCGCGCCGATGGCATTCTTTCCATTTGGCGGCGTAAAGGATTCGATCTTCGGCGATCTGCGCTGTCACGGGAAGGATGCCGTCGCCTTCTACACCCAGCAGCGCGTCGTCATCAGCCGCTGGCCGCAGGACGCTTCGAGCTCCTAAACCAGAGCCAGCCGCCGGCGAGAAACGCCGCAAAGACATAGCCGAACCAGCGCTGCGGCGGGGCGGGCATCGGATAGAAGAGGCCGACCGCGAGCCACAATAGCAACCCGACGGCGATCGCCGAAACGGCCAGATCGATCCAGCGCAGCGCGTTCAAACGCCGGCAGTAGACGGCCGCCGCAATCGAGATCATGGCGTAGACGAGGATAAACCCGAACGAGCTGAGCGTCCCGCAGTTATTGAAGACGTCGATCGGCGCGACGCGCAAGAGCAGCGCCGCGATCGCGACCGCGAGGGTCGTGGCGGTTACGATCGTGACCGCCACGTTGGGCGTGTCGTGTTTGGGTTCGATGCGGGCAAACGCGGCCGGAAGAACGCCCGTCACTCCCATCGCATAGGCGACTCGTCCGGCGGTCGTGATGCACGCCAGACAGACCGAAAAAGCGCTGCAGAGCGCGCCGATCTCGATCGGAACGCGCAGATAGCTGATGCGGTAAAGATCGGCCAACGTTCCAAGCGGAAAGGTCTGCTGGTCGAGCGGTTTGGCCGCGCCTCTCAACCCGATGATTTCGGCGTACGTGGCGATGATGAAAAAGACGCTCGCAAAGACGACGCTGCCGATCACCGCGCGAGGAATCGTTACCAGCGGCCGTTTCGCCTCGGCACCGAACGCCGTCGCGCTCTCGAAGCCTACGTAGCTGAAAACGGCAAAGGCGATCGACAAACCGATGCCGCCGGGAAACCCGCCTTGGATCGTCAGCTGGCGGGTGTCGAGCGAAGGACCGTGCGCGTAGAGCACGAGCACCACCAGGAGCATGATGATCGTCACCGAGATCGCTTCGAGCACCAGCATTACGATCGCCGAAACCTGCACCCCGCGATAGGCGGCCTGCCATGCGATCGCGGCGATGACGACCACCGTAACGATCGCCGGCGCGTGCAACCCCGCGCCCTCGAAGAGCAACTCGACGAAGAGCGCCATCGCCCCAAGAACCGCCGCGGCCACAAAACCGTAGGCCCAAAGGAGCGCCCAACCCCCGACCGCGCCTGCCGTCGGTCCGAGATGATCGGCGACGTACCCGAACATCGAGCCCGCCTTGCTGGAACGGCGCGCGAACTGATTGATGTTGAGCGCGACGAAGATCAGCATCGCACCGCCGACGACGTAAGCGATCCACGTGCCGTTGCCGGCTAGGGCGTACATGAAAGGGGCGATCAGGATCGGCGTCATGCTCGGTCCGATCAGCGCGATCGAGGTCGCCAAGACCTCGATGAAGCTCAACGACCCGGCTTTTAGCTTGGCAGGCGCGTTCACGCCTAACCACTCAGTCGGCCAGGCGCCCAGTTCCCGCAAGGCGGC
>JASHXG010000280.1 GCA_030043675.1 Vulcanimicrobiota bacterium | reverse complement strand
TGATCGTCTTCCTTGCTTCGATTACCGGGCTCTCGTTCGGGGCGGGTGAGTTTGCGCTCCTGGGCCTGGCCTGCTCCCTGGCTGCCGTCACTCAGGTCGAGAGCGTTTGGCTGCGCCGCTTCGCCGCGCTGGTCGTGCTGGCATCGGCCGTCGCGCTGAGTTACACGCTTCCGGCACTCGTTCCGCAGACGTTGAATCTGCGAGTGACCGAAACCATCGCACCACCGGTCGTGACGCACGCATCGTGGGAAAGCTACGTCGTAGGGATACGCTTGACGCTGGCAGTTCTGTTGGGCATCGGCGTCGTGCTCCTCGGCATCCATTCATTGAAAAAGCTCACGGGCAGCACGGCGTGAGCGCGCGATCCAGCCTGCTCACCGCCATGATTCTGCTGCTGCCGGCGACGGCTGCCGCTCAGACCGCTCCGCGCCAACCTGGGAACACGTTTTTTAGTCTGACGCAATCCGTTTATAACTCGACGGACTTCTGGAACAATACCGGCATTCGCGAACCCAACGGCTGCAACTTCTTCCAGTCCGCGACCGTGCTGTATCTCGAGCACGGATTCAACGCAACCGATACCGGGAGCGTGCGCTTCGAATACGACCACCTGGCCTGCGGGGCTTCGACGCAGAACGGCTTGAACGACACCACGTTGGCCTGGCTGCACCAACTGCACCATTCGGCCACGACCAGCTTCTCGTGGAGGGCCGAAGGGATCGTTCCCGGCGGTTACAACATCGGCGCGACGCCGCGAATCGGTTACGGACGCTTCGGCGGACAGTTCGGCGCCGTCTACGAGGGAAGCTTTCGCAGCGAAGGCGGCTACGGTTTCTATTCGATTGAAAGCTCCCTCCGGGGCTACTTTGGCTATCCCGCACCCCAGTTGCGGACCTTCGGTCAGATCGGCGAGGACATCAGCCCCCGCGTGCAGCTGATCGGTCAGGTCGAGTGGAATCAGGCGCTGGGAGCCGGGCACGCGCTCACCAACGTGGGGCTCAATCCGCTGATCTTTCCAAGCTATAGCGACGCCCAGACCTGGGCGATCCTGCGGATCAAGGTAGCACCACACTTGTCGCTGGTGGGCAGCACTTCGTACGTCTTCTGGGGACGCAACTACGGCATAGGTTCGACAAGTGCAATCGGTTTTTGGGGCGACTTCTGAGGCCGTCGTCGAGCATTTACTCGACACCGGAAAGGTCGATGCCGCCGACGTAGGCCGCGCGCGGGAAATACAAGCGCGAGACGGAGGCGATTTGGCCTGGATTCTCGGCTCGTTGGGGGTCGTCTCGCGCGACGACCTCTTCCAGTCGATGTCGGAGGTCTATGGCATTCCATACGTTCACGACATCGAGGGACTGCGTTCGACGGCCGACCCGATGCTCGTTTCGAAAATGAGCTACGAGGAAGTCGAGGGGCTGCAGTTTATGCCGTTTCGCCGCGATGGTGACGTTTTGGTTGTGATGACGTCGAGCCCGGGGCGTGCCGAGGTGCGGGAGTATTGCGCCAAAACGTTCGGAACCGGCGAAGTCGCCGAGTTGCTGGTGAGCGACCTCGGTCTCACGCTGGCGGCCGCACGCACCTATCGCGACGATCTCATAACCGACTCGACGCTGAAGCTTTACCACCGCGACCCCGAGCATAGCGCGCGCCGCGTCTTTAGCCGGCAGCAAGTGTATGTCTTCACGGTGGTCTCGTTACTGTGGGTGCTCTGGTTCGCATTTCAGCCGATACCGGCGTTGGTCGCGATCATCGCCGTGATGCAGCTCTTCTATCTCTCGGCCGTGCTCTTTAAGTTTCTGTTGAGTTTTGCGGGTGCACAGCTGGAGCGTTTTAAGCCGATCTCACAGGCCGAGATCGACGCGCTTGACGACCGCGACCTTCCCGTGTACACGGTACTGTGTCCGGTCTACAAGGAGCCGGAGGTCGTCGCGAAACTGATCGAGTCGCTCAAACGAGTCGACTATCCACAGCATAAGCTCGATGTCATCCTGCTGCTCGAGGAGGACGACTTGGCGACGCTCGACGCTGCGACGGCCGCCAAGCCGGCCATCACGTGGCGTTTCATGGTCGTGCCCAACTCGCTGCCCCGCACCAAACCCAAGGCGTGCAACTATGGGCTGGTGTTCGCCCGCGGCGAGTTCCTAGTCATCTACGATGCCGAGGACATCGTGGCGGACGACCAGCTAAAGATGGCGGTCGTGGCCTTCAGAAAATCCCCCCTCAGCACCTTATGCTACCAAGCCGCTCTGAACTACTTCAACATCGAAGAGAATCTGCTTACTCGGATGTTTACCCTCGAGTACTCGTATTGGTTCGACTATCTCGTGCCCGGCCTCGACCATCTGGGTCTGCCGATTCCGCTTGGCGGAACCAGCAATCACTTCCGCACGCAGGAGCTGCGCAAGCTCAGCGGATGGGATCCCTTCAATACGACCGAGGATGCCGATTTGGGCATCCGCGCGAGCGCGATGAAGTACCACGTCGGCTTCATCAACTCGACGACCTATGAGGAGGCAAACGCAAACGTCGGCAATTGGATCCGACAGCGGTCGCGCTGGGTGAAGGGATACATGCAGACCTTCTTGGTCTACAGCCGCCATCCGATTGCCTTGATCCGGGAGATCGGCCTGCGCGACTTCGTGAGCTTCGCGCTTTTCGTCGGCGGGACGCCGGTCACGTTTTTGGCCACCCCGATTTTTTACTTCTTGTTCGTACTGGGCCTGATCGGCATGCTTTTTGGAAACCAGATGATTTCTGTGCTCTTTCCGAGGTGGGTGCTCTACGTAGCGCTCTTCAACCTCGTGATCGGGAACTTTCTTGGAATATACCTCAATATGATTGCCATATTCTTGCGTAAGAACTACAAACTGATGCCGTTTGCGCTGTTGAATCCCGTTTACTGGTTGCTGCATTCGATCGCGGCCTACAAGGCGCTCTGGCAGCTCTTCACCAGGCCGTTCTATTGGGAAAAAACGCAACACGGAATTACGCATGTAGCGGTTGGAGATGAAAAGGTATGAGTGAGACCAATCGATACGAGCTTGCGCGGCGCCTCGCCGACAGCTTGAATGAAACCTACGCGCTGGCAGACGCCCGCGTGTGGCTGCGGGACGGCGATAGCGACGACTACCTGCCGGTCATCTCGCCGACCGTCACGCAAGTCGAGCAGATCACCGAGGCGACGTCGGGCGACCTGCGTGGACGAGGCGCGTACCCGCTGGGCGCGGACGTGCTGGGGTTTGTCGAGATACCCTCGTGGCGATCCATCGAGAAGGAACGCCAGAAAACAATCCTCGCGCGCGTCGAAGAGGCCGCCGAGGCGCTGGCGGCGGCGGCGGCGATCTCTGAGGCGACCAGCGAATCTCCTCGGAAAATCCTGATTGTCGACCCCGACGCGGCCTTTCGAAAGTCCGTGCGGGCGGTTCTTCACGTCGCCGGTTATGCCGTCGTCGAGGCGGCTGACGGTCCATCGGCCATCGAGCAGACGCGCAAGGAGCAGCCGGACCTGGTGCTGTTGGCGTGGTTACTCGAGGGGATCAATGGAAAAGAGGTCGCCCGGCAGCTCAAGGCCGATCCGGCCACGCACGGCATTCCAATCCTCATGGTGACCGTCTGCTCGTCCATCGAGGACAAGGTCGAAGCGCTCGACGCCGGCGTCCAGGATTTCGTCACCAAACCGTTCGATTTTCGCGAGCTGCTCGCGCGCATCGAGCAGCAAGTGCGCTGGCGCAAGCTGCTCGATCATGACGTCGAAGGCGCGGCGAGCGTCGCCGTCGCTCCAAAGGCAGTGGCGGAATCGACCGGTCCGGAGATCACGCATTTAAGCGCATTGCTGCAAGACAAGAATTACGATGGGGCGCTCAAAGAAGCGATGGCGTCCGCGGAGTTTAGCGAGGGCCGCAGCGAGTTCGAAGGCGCGGCGCAGGCGTACGTGCTGGCGAGCCAGGCCGCTGACGGCGCGCGGCGCCCCGAGCTCGCGAACAAGCTGCAGCGCCTCGCCGGCACGATGTACTTGCGTCTAGCCGAGAGCTCTCGGGATACCGCGAAGATTCAGCTGGGCTACACGATGTCGGCGCGCATGTTCTTGATGGCGGGCAACCTGGTCTTGGCCCAGCAGGCGGCACAGCACGCGGCGCCGCCTGCAGCGGGCTCGACCGCGTAGAGAGGAGGCCGTGAGTGCAAGCAATCGTTCTCGTCGGCGGTGAGGGCACGCGCCTGCGGCCGCTCACCTACGGCACTCCCAAGCCGATGGTCCCGATCATGGGCGTTCCGTTTTTAGCGCGCACCATGCATCGATTGCGTGATGCAGGGATCACCGACGTCATACTGCCTGCCGGCTATCTGCCGCAGGCGATCATCGACTACTTCGGCGACGGCTCGCAGCTCGGCATGAAGATCACTTACGTGATCGAGAAAGTTCCGCTCGGAACGGCGGGCGCGTTGAAAAACGTCGAAGAGCACGTCACGGGTCCGTTTCTGGTTCTCAACGGCGACATTCTCACCAGCCTCGATCTCGGCGCAATGGTTGCCGAGCATCGGCGCAAGGGAGGCATCGGGCTGATTCACTCGATTCGCGTCGACGATCCGTCGTCGTTCGGTTGCATCGTCTGCGACTCGGACGGATGCATATCCGCCTTCGTTGAGAAACCGCCAAGGGAAAACGCGCCGACGAAGGTGATCAACGCCGGTACCTATTTGTTCGAGCGCGACGTGCTCGATCTGATTCCGGCTGGGCGCAACGTGTCGATCGAACGCGAGACGTTCCCGGCCGTCATCGCGAGCCGCCGACTCTACGCGTACACGACCGACGACTATTGGATGGACCTCGGCCGGCCCGATGAGTATCTCCAGGCGCACGCCGACATCCTCGCCGGCCGCATGCCGATGCTGCAGCCTCCGTTTCCGATTCGCTCGTACGTCGAGGCGGACGCGACCGTCGATCCAGCCGCGCAACTGGGGCCCAA
>JASHXG010000035.1 GCA_030043675.1 Vulcanimicrobiota bacterium | reverse complement strand
ACCTCGTCGATGTTATCGAGCGCGATTCGGTAGCCTTCGAGCAGGTGCGCGCGCTCCTCGGCTTTGCGCAGATCGTAGCGCGTGCGACGCGTGATGACGTCCTTGCGGTGTGCGATGAAATGCTCGAGAAGCTGCTTGAGCGTGAGCACCTGGGGCTCGAGCGCGACCGATCCGTCGGACCGCGGCGGACCCACGGGCACCAGCGCGAGCATGTTGAAGCCGAACGTAGCCTGTAACGGCGTGTGCTTGAAGAGTTGATTCAGCACGATCTTCGGCGTCGCGCTCTTCTGCAGCTCGACGACGACGCGCATCCCTTTGCGATTCGATTCATCGTCCATGCGCGCGATGCCGACGATCCGCTTCTCCGCATAGGCCTCCGAGATCGCCTCGATGATTCGGCTCTTGTAGACTTGATATGGGATCTCGGTGATGATGATCTTGTGTTTGCCGCGCTCTTCGACGATCTCGGCCTTGCCGCGCATCGTGATCGAACCGCGCCCGGTCCGGTAGGCTTCACGAATCGCTTCGTGACCGAGAATGCTCCCGCCGGTGGGAAAGTCCGGTCCCTTGACGATCTCGCTGAGCGCCTCGTCGCTGGTCTCGGGATCCTCGATCAGCGCCGCGATCGCGTCGGCGATCTCGTTGAGATTGTGCGGCGGGATGTTGGTGGCCATGCCGACCGCGGTGCCGGTCGAACCGTTGACCAGCAGCTGCGGCAGGCGGCCGGGCAGCACGCTCGGCTCGATGCCTTGGTTGTCGAAATTCGCAACGAACGGAACCGTCTCTTTATCGATGTCGGCTAGAACGTCAAGCGCCGTGCGCGCCAGACGCGCTTCGGTGTAGCGGTAGGCGGCCGGCGGGTCGGGGTCGATCGAGCCAAAGTTGCCGTGACCGTCGACCAGCGGGTAACGCAGGGTGAAATCCTGCGCCATGCGCACCAGCGCGTCGTAGACCGAGGAGTCGCCGTGCGGGTGATAGCTCTTGAGCACCTCGCCGATGATGCCCGCACATTTGCGATGCTGCTTACTCGGATCCAAACCCATCTCGCGCATCGCGTAGAGAATGCGCCGTTGAACCGGCTTGAGACCGTCGCGGACGTCGGGCAGCGCGCGCGAGGCGATAACCGACATCGCATACGAGAGATAGCTCTCTCGCATCTCATCTTCGACGTTGACCTGCGCGACGATATCGTTATTCAATCCAACGAGCCTTTCGTGATAAGGGTGCCCTGCGTGCTATTCGGCGGATTCGAGTGCGGCGCCCGCAAGGCGCGGAGCCGCGTGACGCCGCGGCGAAGTCGCGCGGCGTGACGTTTTCAACCGAAGATCAGCTAAGCGCGTTCGCCGCGACGTTCGCGCGGCGCCTTCGCGGCGGTGACGTCGTCGCAATCTCCGGACCTCTCGGCTCGGGCAAGACGACGCTGGTGCGGGCGATCGTCCGCGCGCTGCACGGAGCCGACCAAACCTACAGCCCGACCTTCACCTTCTGGCACCATTACGAGGGGCAGCCGCCCGTCGAGCACATCGACCTTTTTCGTATCGCCGATCGGCGCGAGCTGGCCGAGCTCGGACTCGAGGAGGCGTTCGGCGGCGAGGCAATCGTCCTGGTCGAGTGGTGGCGCAACGCGTCGGAGCTCCTTCCGGCGCGCCGCTACGAGATCGAGATCGACGGCGCCGGCGACTCGCCGCGTACCGTGAGCATCCGCGAACCCGCGTGAACGTTCTCGCGCTGGACGGAGCGCTGGGCGCCTTCTCGGCCGCAATTGCCTCGGACGGCGAGGTCGCGCACTCACGCAGCGAAACCGGAAACGTGGCGCTGGAGCGGGGCCTGGCGATCGTCCGGAGCTTGCTCGACGCGAGCCGGCTGACGCCGCGTGACCTGGACCGGTTGGCGGTGGGGATCGGGCCCGGCGGCTTCACCGGCTTGCGCATCGCCATCACCTACGCCAAGACGCTGGCGCAGGCATGGGAACGCCCGCTCGTCCCGGTCTCGTCTTTCGACTTGCTCGAGTTCGGCCGGCAGTTCGAGCGCGTTCTGACCATCGTGGTCGGCCGGCCCGGCGTCGTCTCGGCTCGTTATCGCTGCGGTGAGGAGATTCGCCGCGGCTCCGGCGAGGCCGGCGAGGTGCTGGGGGCGGTGCTGCCGCCTCACCGGGAGGGCACGCTCGATGTGGTAGGGGCGCCGAAGGACGTGCTGCGCGCACTTGCCGAACGCGCTCTCATCGTGCGCACCTTCGAGCCCCTCGTGACGCCGGCGGCCGCCGCGGCCGCTCTGGCCGGCGCGTTGCGCACGCCCCCACGCAGCCTGCACGAGGTGCGCGCGGATTACGGCGAACTCCCTGCGGTCAAGAGAACGACGACGTGAGAATGGAGCTCGAGCGGCCGCGCGATCCCGAGCGGCCGGAGCGCTTCGCGATCGCCGCCATGGCGACCGGCGACATTGCGGCGGTGACCCGCATCGAGCGTGCGTGCTTCACGACGATCTGGCCGTCGGACGCATTCTACAACGAGTTGAGCAGCAACAAGCTGGCGCATTATTTCGTCGGACGTGTCGGAGATCGGATCGTCGCATACGGCGGTGTATGGGTGATTTTGGAAGACTCGCACATCACGACGCTGGCGGTCGATCCGGCCTACCGCGGCCGCCGCTTCGGCGAGACCTTGTTGTTGCGTTTGATCGATGAGGCAATCGAACGAGGCGCAGCCTGGATCACGCTCGAGGTGCGCGAAAGTAACACCATCGCTCAGCAGCTCTATCGCAAGTACGGATTTACCACGGTGACGATGCGGCACGGATACTACAGCGACGACAACGAGAGTGCCTTGATCATGTGGGCCGGCAGCCTCAAGAGCGAGCTCTATCACAACCGGCTGCGCGTTTTGCGCCGGCGCTTCGAATCTTGACCGGCGAGTACTTCATCGAGCTGCTGCAGCGCCTCCGCGCGCACTTGGGGCAAGAGCGTCGCTACGCGCACAGCGTCCGGGTCGCGCGCTGCGCGGAGCTGCTTGCCCAGCGGCACGCAGTCGACACGAGCAAAGCGCGCCTGGCGGGACTGCTTCACGATCTCGCGCGGCTCTACTCGTCGGCGGAGCTGATCGCGCAGTGCGAAGCGCGAGGGATGCCGATCGCAGCCTACGAGCGCGAGCACCCCACGCTGCTGCACGCGCGTCTCGGTGCGGTCATTGCGGGCGAGAGTTTCGGCGTCCAGGATCCGGAGGTTCTCTCGGCGATCCGGAAGCACACCACCGCGGCGGCCGAGATGTCGCCGCTCGATGAGTGCGTCTATCTGGCCGACTCGCTCGAGCCGGGACGCACCTTTGCCGAGCGCGACGCCCTCTGGACGCTGGCGCTGCGCGATCTCGAAGCGGCCATGCGCGAGGTTCTGCTCCTGACGTTCGCACATCTGGCGCGCAAGGGGCAGCGCGCCGCTCCGCCCTCGCTAGCCGCCGCTCGACGCTTCGGTTTGACCGGTCCGCAGGTGACCGAGGAGGTACGCGCATCCGCGAGCTGATCGACATCGTCCGCGAAAGCGCGCTCGACAAGAAGGGCGAATCCTTCACCGCGCTCGACGTGAGCGGGCGCACGATCTTGGCAGACACGTTCGCGATCGTCAGCGGACGCTCGAAGATCCAGACCCGCGCGATCGCCGACGCCATCGTGGCGGCCGTCGAGAAGGACGGTTACGCGGTGGCGCGGGTCGAAGGGTACACCGATGGAACGTGGATCCTCATCGATCTGGGGAACGTTATCGCGCACGTCTTCACGCCCGAACAGCGGACCTTCTACAACCTCGAACGCCTTTGGTCGTTGCCCGGGGCCGGGGTTGAGGTGCGCAGCTCGTGAAGGGGCGGCCGACGCATCAAACGCGCGCCGCGCGCGCGCGCCGCGAGTTCCTCAAGCGCCTCGGCGTGTGGATATTCATCGTGTTCTTTGCACTGAGCGTCGCCGGAGGCCTGATCATCGTCACCACTTCCCTCAGAAACCAGTGAGAAAAGCATAAGGCATGGAAACCGCACTCGAACGGAACTCTTCCGAACTGCACGCTCGCCACGTCTTGACGCCTTGGCTTGCACAAGGCGGCCGCAAGCCTCCGGTGATCGTGCGCGGCGAAGGCTCGCAGCTGTACGACGACCGCGGTCGCCGCTATCTGGATCTTTCCGCCGGTCTCGTTGCGGTCAACCTCGGGCATGCGCATCCGGGACTCGTGGCGGCAATCGGCGAGCAGGCGGCGCGCGTGGCCTACGTCGCGCCGAGTCTCGCCAACGACAAGCGCGCCGAACTCGCTCGGGCGATCGTAGATCTGGCACCGTGGCCGGACGGCGGGCGCGTCTTCTTCACCACCGGAGGCGGCGAGGCGAACGAAGACGCACTCAAGTTTGCGCGCACGTTGACCGGGCGCCACAAGGTGCTCACCGCGTATCGCTCGTTCCACGGCTCGGCGCCGGGCGCGGGAACGTTGAGCGGCGAGAATCGGCGTTGGCCGAATGAGCCGGGAATCCCCGGCGTCGTGCGCTTCTTCGCGCCTTTTCCTTATCGCAGCCCCTTTCACACGCGCGATGCGCGCGAAGAAGTCGAGCGCGCCATCGCGCATCTCGAGGAAATCGTTACCTACGAAGGACGCGACCGCATCGCGGCGCTCCTGATCGAGCCCGTCGTGGGCTCGAACGGCGTGATCGTCTATCCGCAAGGATATCTTGCACGCGTACGCGAGCTTACCGAGCGCTATGGAATCCTGCTGATCTTCGATGAAGTGATGACCGGGTTTGGCCGCACCGGCGAAGCCTTCGCGGCGCATACTTTCGGCGTAACGCCGGACCTCATCACGTTTGCCAAAGGCGTAACCTCATCGTACGTTCCGCTGGGCGGCGTTGCCGTTCGCGAATCGCTGGCCGCCTACTTTGACGACCATCCGCTGCCGAGCGGCCATACTTTCAGCGGTCACCCGCTTGCGATGGCGGCCGGCGTCGCCGCCCTCGCAGCCTATCGCGACGAGCATCTGTTCGAGCGCGCCCGCCAGATCGAAGACTGGCTACGGACTCGTCTGGACCGCTTGCAGCGCCGTCATGAGCTGATCGGCGAGACGCGCGGCGTCGGCGCGTTCTTCGGACTGGAGCTCGTCGCCGACCGCGAAACGCGCGTGCCGCTGGTCCCCTGGCAGGGGTCGCAGTCGCTGCAGCCCTTCTTCGACGACTTGCTCGCGCATGGTCTCTACGTTCTCGGCCGCTACAACGTCGCCATCATCGCCCCACCGTTGACGATCGCTCCTGAGGAGCTCGATGAGGCATTCGAGATTCTCGACGGCGCGCTCCAACGTCTAACGCGCGCGCGAGCGTGATGCAGCTGCCGGTCCGCGACAAAGCGACGCGCGAAGTGATCGGAGAGGTCCCGGTCGCCACCCGCGCGGAGGTTGCGCGTGCCGTAGAAGCCGCGCGAACGGCCTTCGATTCGTGGTCGCACGTGCCGGTGGTGGAGCGTGCCCGTGCGTTGTTCCGTTACGCTGATGCGCTCGAACGGCACAAGGAAGAGCTC
The DNA here is from genome assembly GCA_030043675.1 of Vulcanimicrobiota bacterium. Lineage (GTDB taxonomy): Bacteria > Vulcanimicrobiota > Vulcanimicrobiia > Vulcanimicrobiales > Vulcanimicrobiaceae > Cybelea. Next base: position 32 of record JASHXG010000035.1, on the reverse strand, counting down.
GCAATCTCGGTCTCCCGCGAGAACGGCAAAAC
>JASHXG010000279.1 GCA_030043675.1 Vulcanimicrobiota bacterium | reverse complement strand
GCGGCCCGTGCAGATTCCAACGCATCGCAATGAGCGCGCACGCCATGTTTGGGATGACCAGCGCCATAAGCTTCGGCGTGACGGCTCGGCTGCCGCCTTCGAGAAACCGCGTCTGTGATTCGGCCACAAAGGGGAAACCGCCCATCGTGTTGCCGAGAATGACGGCCGCGCGTGACGGCGGATTGAGCTGCGCTTTTCGGAGCGCCTCCGCGGTGGCGACCAGCGCGTATTGCGTGAACCGATCGGTGTTCCGAAACGTCGCGGCCGGCAACGAGCTTTCCGCTAAGAAGCCGTCGGGGACGGCCGCCCAGAAGCCGTTTCCCGAGAGCTGGGCTGCGTGCGGCATCGGCGCAATCGCGCGACGCCCTTCGAGGAGGTGCTGCCAGAATGACTCGGTAGTGCTGCCGATGGGCGAAACGATCCCCACCCCGGTCACCGCGACATGCTCCATGCTGCTCTCATTCATGCAACGCGGCGCTCGTGTCCTAGTCCCCTCGCGCGGCATCACGGCGTTAACCCTCGTTAACCCAGGGAGCTGGCGGCATGAAGGGACCGGGGTACGTCGAAGCGAGCGGCGTGGAGCGCAGGGTGAACGTACCCCAGTCGTACCGCTTGGTCCGTCGCGATGCTCGGGAACGGCGCACGGTGGTCCGGCTGAAGAACGGAGCAACCTTCGGGGGCGAGGAGATCGCGATCTGCGCCGGTCCATGCGCCGTCGAGTCGGCCGAACAGCTGGAACGAACAGCGCGTGCGGTAGCCCACGCCGGAGCCAACGTCCTGCGCGGCGGTGCGTACAAGCCGCGCACTTCCCCATACTCCTTTCAAGGTCTGGGCGAGGAAGCGCTCAAGATGCTGCGGCACGCCGCCGACCTCTTTGGTCTAGGCGTCGTGACCGAGGTGTTGGATCCGCGCGACGTCGAGAAAGTGACGCAGTATGCCGACATGTTGCAGATCGGCACGCGCAATATGCAGAATTTCTCGCTGCTCAGCGAAGTCGGCCGGACGCGAATGCCGGTTCTGTTGAAACGCGGGCTGGCTGCGACCGTCCAAGAGTGGCTGCTGGCAGCCGAATACATCTTGCTTGGCGGGAACGAGAGCGTCGTTCTTTGCGAGCGCGGCGTACGCTCGTTCGACGTTGCAACGCGCAACTTGCTCGATATTGCGGTCGTTCCGCTGCTCGAGGATCTCACTCACCTTCCGGTGATCGTCGACCCGTCGCATGCGATGGGCGTCGCGCGCCTCGTCCCTCCGATCGCCGTGGCCAGCATCGCAGCCGGAGCGCATGGGCTCCTGATCGAAGTCCACCCCGATCCGGCGAATGCACTCTCCGACGGCGCGCAATCGCTCGATTGCGATCAGTTCGCGCGGCTCATGGAGGTGCTTGCACGCGCGGCCGAGCTGACCGGACGCAAACTTCCGGGCAACGGACGACGAACGCGGCCGGCGTCGGAATCAGCGATCGTGAGCGTCATCGAGTCCAGGGCGGTCCGCTAACGATCGCAGTGCCGAGTGCGCGGTGCGATCGAGCAGCAGCGGCGTGAAACTCGCATATCCGGCGTGCACGGCGCCGATATCGGTCCCCAGGGTCTCGCGATCCGTTTCAAACGGCGATTCCCAAGCGCGATAGTATAGCGCTTTACCATCACGTTCTTCGCCAATCATCCGCCCACAGATGCGCTTGCGTCCGAGGCGCGTGATCGCGATGCCCGCGATCGCATCGAGCGGTAGATTGGGAACGTTTACGTTTGCGTACCACGCCGCATCGTGGGGTCGATCGAAAGCCAGGGCAATGCAGCGGCGAGCAATCGCAGCCGCGCTCTCCCAGTGACGCTTGGCGCTCGGGTCTTCATGATCGGACGCCAGCGAAACGGCAATCGCCGGAATGCCCAGGAGCGAGGCCTCAATTGCGCCGGCGACCGTGCCCGAATAGTTGACGTCGTCGGCGAGGTTGGGTCCGTGATTGATGCCGCTGACCACCAATGCCGGGCGCGGGGAGAGTTCGGCGGACCCGAGAAAAACGCAGTCGGCCGGCGTTCCCGAACACGCGTAAGAGAGGATGCTTCCATCGTTACGGCGTTGCATGGTAATCGCTTCATCCGACGTAATCGCGTGCGAGATGCCGCTGCGATCGCCTGAAGGCGCAACGATCACCACGCAGTGGTCGCGCGAGAGATTTTCGGCCAGCGCGCGAATACCCGGTGAATCGATGCCGTCGTCGTTGGTGATGAGAACTCTCACGTGAAAACGCCTTCGCAGGTGTTGGGGGCGCCGCCTGTGAGCGTCGGCGAGGCGCTTGACCGGGCTCCTTGGTCGGGCATCCACCTGCGTATCGTCGGGGCCCTTGGAGTCGCCTGGATCCTCGACGGGTTCGAGACGACGGTCACCGGCCCGGTGCTTGCCGACGTCGCCCACGAACTGCAGTTCAGCGGCGCTGCAGCGGCCTGGGTCAATCCGATCTACACCGTCGGCATGCTCGCCGGCGCCGTGATCTTCGGGCCGTTGGCCGATCGCCTCGGACGACGCCGGCTCTTCATGCTGACGCTCGCAATCTATGCCGTGGCGACCGTGCTTACCGGCTTCTCGTGGGACTTTCGATCGCTGGTCTTCTTCCGGTTTCTGACGGGCATCGGCATCGGCGGCGAGTACGGAGCGATCAACTCCGCGATTGAAGAGTTTACTCCGCCGCGCTACCGGGGGCGCGTCGACGGCGTCATCAATGCCTCTTGGAACATCGGAGCGGTGGTCGCCTCGGCCGCGGCCTTCGCCGCGCTGGGGCTGCTGCCGAGCGGGGCCTGGCGCGTGGTTTTTTGGTTCGGTGCCATCGTCGCTATCGCCGTAGTCTTCGTCCGCAGCAGCGTGCCGGAATCGCCTCGCTGGCTCTTCGCGCGCGGCCGCATCGAGGAAGCTCGCGCCGTGGTTGCGCGGCTCTTCTCCGCGGGCAGCGGCGGGGACGGTACTTCCGCCGCTGGGCAGCCGGTGCACCCGATCGCGAGTGCAGGCTACCTGGCGGAGATCGCCCGTTTGTGGCAACGCACGCCCGCGCGTCTGCTCTTCTCTTTCGTGCTCAACCTCGCGCAGGTGATGCCGTATTACGGTATCCTCGCGATTGGCGGCCTGGCAATCTTCCCCGCCGTCGGCATCACCGGCAAGGCTATTCCGCTGCTCTATCTGCTCAGTGCCGCGACCGGTTTCGTGGGACAACTCGTGATGGCGTGGTCGACCGACGCATGGGGCAGACGCCCGACGATGCTGCTCTCCTTCACGGGCGCAGCGCTGCTCTGTGGGGCGCTCGCCGGCGCACATACGACGAGCCTCTTCGTCGTGGTCTTCGTGATCTTCGGTATGTTCAGCGCTGCCTGCGGCGCCGGCGCCTACGTCGTCATCAGCGAGCTGTTTCCGACCGATCTGCGCGCGACCGGAATAGGTCTCTCGGTCGCGATCGGGCGAATCGGTGCGATCGTCGCGCCGGTGTTGTTCTTCGCCTTGAACGCCCGCGTCGGAGTAGGCGCGGTCTTCACGGCAATGGGCGTGATCTTCGCCGTTGGCGCGCTAGCGATGCTCTGGTGGTACCACTACGGCGTCGAAGGACGCGGCCGCTCGCTCGAAGAGATGCTCGAAGTCGGGATCAGGTAGCGCCGGCCACGAAGCGCAGCGCTAAGCCGTCGATGCAATAGCGCAGGTACGTCGGCGCCGGGCCGTCGTCGAACAGATGGCCGAGATGCCCGCCGCATCGGCGGCAATGGACTTCCGTGCGTTCCTCGGCGAGCTGGTAATCGGACTGTTTGGCGATCGCGCCGGGGAGCACGTCCCAAAACGACGGCCAGCCGTCGCCGCTGTCGTATTTGTTCTTCGAGGAGAAGAGCGCGAGGTCGCAACCGGCGCAGCGATAGAGACCGGCGCGCTTCTCTCCGATTAGGGGACTCGAGAACGGCGGCTCCGTGCCGCCTTGACGCAGAATTTCATAACGGTCGGGACCGAGCAGCTTGCGCCAATCGGCGTCCGAGCGCGTGACGGTATAAGCGCCGGCCGAAGCTCGCGACGCGCACGCGGCTGCAAGCGCGCAGCTGGCGAGATTGCCGATGAATGCCGCTCGTCTCATTCGGATATCACGGGCACGACGTGACACGCCGCGCCGCCATTTTTCTCAAAGTAACGCTGATGGTACTCTTCGGCGGGCCAGAAGCGCGGCGCTTCGACGATCTGCGTTACGATCGGTCGCGAATGCTTTGCTTGCTCGCGATCGCGCGAGGCGATCGCCGCGCGCTGTTGTTCGGGCGAGTGGGTAAAGATCGCCGTGCGGTATTGATCGCCAACGTCGGGCCCTTGACGGTTGCGCTGGGTAGGGTCGTGGATCTGCCAGAAGGCGCTGAGCAGCTGCTCGTAACTGACGCGCTGCGGATCGAACGTGACCTCGACCGCCTCGGCGTGACCGGTACCATGCCCGCAGACTTGGCGATAGGACGGATGCTCCGTATGGCCGCCCGTGTAGCCTGAGACGGCGTCGAGCACGCCGGGAATCTGGCGAAAAGCGGCCTCGACACCCCAAAAGCAACCCGCCGCAAAGGTGGCAGTCTCTGTATTCATCTCAATTGGATGAACGCCGTAGGGCCTCGAGCGGATGCGTCCTGCGGATGCGTCCTTAGGTTCTTTAGGTCCTAAGGAAGGATGTCGTTGCGAAGGACGTCATCGAGGCTTTCGCGCCGAGCCAGGAGACGGTGGCCTCCGTTTGCGATGCCCGCCACCGCGGGGCGCGGGAAGCGATTGTAGTTGCCCGCCATGCTATAGGTGTAGGCCCCGGTGGTGCTCATCGCGAGCAGATCGCCGCTGCCCAGATCGTGCGGGAGCCGCGCGACTCCCAGCTCGTCGTTTTCGCACGACCGCCCGCAGAGCGTCACCTCGTTCTCGACAGCGGAGTGCGGCTGGACGGCCAGGACGTGGTGGTAAGCGCCGTAGAGCGCGGGGCGCGGATTCTCCGCGATGCCGCCGTCCACGATCACGAAGGTGCGGCTGCTCTGCCGTTTTACCGCCAGGACCCGGTAGAGGGTCGTGCCGGCCGGACCGACGATCGCGCGCCCCGGCTCGATGCCGAGACGCGGAGCAGGCAGTTTGAGCCTGCGGCTCCAGCTCCGGACGCGCTCGCCAAGTGCGCCGATGGTTGCCGCGAGGTCGAGCGCTTCCGCCTGCGCGTTGGGATGCATCTGCACGCCGAAGCCGCCGCCCACGACCACCCGTTTAACCTCGAGACCGAGGCCTGCGAAGCGCTCGGCCGCGGCGAGCAGCGACTCGGCGTTGGCGATAAAGGCCTGCGGTTGGTAGATTTGCGATCCGACGTGGGCATGCAGGCCGTCAAAGCGAAGCTGTGGATTTGCGCGTAGAATCGCCGCCGCTTCGTCTTCGTCGCGTGGATGAACGCCGAACTTCGTGTCGTCGCCGCCGGTGCGTACGAAGGCATGCGTGTGCGCTTCGATCCCGGTGTTCAGGCGCAGCAGTACCTCGAGCGACGGGCTCACCGGCGTGACGACCGCGAGACGCCGCAACTCATCGAGCCCATCGACCACGATCGCCCCCACGCGTCCGTTGGCCGCTGCCAGCAGCTCGTCGTCGCTCTTCCCAGCGCCGTGGAGGGTCAGTCGCTCGCGCGGGAATTCCGCGCGCTCGGCGGTGACGAGTTCACCGAGCGAGCAGACGTCCAGGCCAACGCCGCGATCCGCCAAATGTCGCGCGAACGCGACCGTGACGAACGCCTTGGCTGCGTAGGAGATTTCCAGATCGCCGGCGGCTTGCGCCGCGCGCAGGGCGGCTATTGAGGCGTCGACGACGTCCAAGTCGATGACGAGGAGTGGCGTACCGTACGATTGCGCCAGTTCGGCGGCGCGAATGCCGCCGAGCGTCAGCCCCCCGTTGGGATCGCGCCCTTGACCGGGCGCCAGGTCCCCGCGCCACGCCGCTGACGCGGTCATGTTGCCGGCGGGACGCTAAAACTGCGCAAGGAACGCGTCGATCTGCTCTTGCGCGACCCCGGCGGCGAGCAGACGCACCGGCAACTGCTCGCGGTTGCTCGGCGGCGTTACGAACATGAATGGGGCTTGCGCGTCGGGCGCGCGGACCGTGCACCACTCCGCTGCGGCGGGAATTAACGCCGTCGCATAGCGCGCGAGCGTTACGGGCGAATCGCCGACCGCAACTTCGAGGCGCGCATTGAGCGACATCAGAACGAGCGGACGTCCATTGGTGGAGATCGAGGCGGGTTCACCGTCTACGGTAATGCGCTCGACTACGAAGTGCTCGTCGGCGATCAACGCGATGCGGTCGAGTCCCTCGAAGTGATAGGCGATCTGCGCCAGCGTGCCTTCGGTCGTAGCGTGATAGTTCAGCACGTCGGCCGCCTTGCGGACGGCCAGCTCCCGCGGCTTGCCGTCCAGGCCGACGCGATTCCAATCGAACATGCGATAGGTCAGGTCGGATGCCTGTTGTGTTTCGTAGACCGCGATGCCGGGTCCGATCGCATGAACGACGCCGTGGGGCACGTAGACGGTGTCGCCGGTCTTGACGTCGATCCGGCGGAGGATCTCACCGAGCGTGCCGTCGGCAACGCGCCGTTCGTATTCCGCGCGCGACGTGTCGCGGGTCCAGCCGTATACGATCTGCGAACCGGGCTGTGCATCGAGGACGTACCAGCACTCGGTCTTTCCGAATGGCTGATGCTCGACGCGTTGCGCGTAAGTGTCGTCGGGGTGCACCTGTACCGAAAGCCAGTCGTGCGCCGTGATAATCTTCGTAAGCAGCGGGAAGATGCGCTTGGCATCGAGATCGCCCAGCAGTTGCGCGCCTAGCTTGGCACGCAGATCCGCAACGGTCGAGCCGGCCAGCGCGCCGTTCGTTATGCGATCGGCGTCCCAGCATTCCCAGGATTCACCGAGCTTCGTGCTGGGATCGCCGTGTTTGCCGTAGACGGTAACGAGCTCGTCGCCGCCCCAGACCTGCGTGGTCAGTTTCGGATCGAGCAAGTACGGATAGATGGATTCATGCGGTGGCAGCACTCAAGAACTATATCCGAATTTCCGAGCATCCGCTACCGCCGGCCCGCCGTCCAAACGGTTCTCGGCTCGCGCGTCTAGAAGACCTCGCGAGACGTGCACGAGATCCACATCGGAATCGGCTCCAATCTCGGCGACCGCCAGGGCAACATCTTGGCGGCCCTCCAGCGCTTGCGGGCGCGCGCGCAGATCGTCGCCGTCTCCTCCTTCTACGAGTCCGAAGCGGCGCATGGAGCGGAAGGGCCGGCCTACCTGAATATCGCGGCGGCGCTGCGGACCGAGCAGGAGAGCGATGCGTTCAAACACTTTGCGCGCGACGTCGAGCTGGCCGTTGGGCGGGCCCGCGGCACGCGCCGCCTTGCGGCGCGACCGATCGACATCGACGTGCTCGCCGTCGATGGGGCGATCGTCGCGCCCAACCTCCAGTCGCGTCCTTACAACGTCTTGCCGCTTGCCGAGATCGCGCCGCACCTCATCGCGGCTCCGCCCGACGGCAACGTTCGGCGGCGCGAGCGCAGCCTGCATTTCGACACCGATCGCCAGGACGAGGAGCCTGAGGTGCGTCTCTCGCTCAATCGCGCCGGGGTCTCCGGGGTGCGCCGGATCGTGCATCTGGAGGTCGACGGACGCCAGCAGGTTTATAACGGCGAGTTTACGATGGTCGCCGACCTTGCGTTCGACAAATCTGGCGTGCACATGTCGCGCTTCGCCGAGATCCTCGAGGAGGCAACGCTCGATGTGCTCGCTCGCGACGAGAAGCCGGCGCGCATCGAGCGACTCGTCGAAGCCATTGCCCGAGAGATCGTGCGCAGCCAGCGCGCAATTCGCGCCGACGTGCGGTTGCGTGCCGAATTCGGACTCGAACGCTGGACGCCGGTGAGCGGTAAACGCGGCCAGGAAACCTACGCGCTGATTGGGATCGCACATGCCGACGAAGAGGGGACGCGCCGTGTCGTCGGGGTCGAGGCGGAAGGAATGACCGCCTGTCCGTGCGCTCAGGCGATGGTGCGCGAGCATTCGCTGCGCGAGCTGGTCGAGGCCGGCTTTAGCGAGAGTGATGCGAAGCGCGCGCTCGATGCGCTTCCCGTGGCGACGCACAACCAGCGTGGGCGTGGCGCGATTCTACTCGGCGTCGACGACGCGCACGCGCACGCAATTCGCGCCGAGGATCTCGTCGAGATCGTGGAGAATTCGATGTCGAGCGAGACCTACGATCTGCTCAAGCGGCCCGACGAATTCTTCGTCGTCAACAAGGCGCACTATAATCCGAGGTTCGTCGAAGACGTGGTGCGCGGCATTCTCTCACGCTCGCTCGACATGTACGCCGACTTAAGCGACGAGACGTTCGTCTTCGCGAGCCAAGTCAACGAAGAGTCGATCCACAAGCACGATGCCTTTGCCGAGGGGTTCGGCCTGTTCGGCGAGCTGCGCGAGGAGTTGCGAACCGGTCGTGTCGTCGAGCCCAAAACCGACTTGGCGGCCTGGCTGCGCACGCGTCCTTCACCGGTCCTCGTCTAAAATATACGGCGATGTTCGAAGAGCCACGGCGATACCGCAGCCTATTCTTGGTTTGCGCCGGATTCGCGGCATTCTTTGCCGCGTTTTTCGGGCCGGTGCTCTTCACCGGGAAACTGATGGCAAGCGCCGATGCACTGACCCAGTCGATTCCGGCATATCTCGGACCGCATCACCTGTGGGAGCCCCTCATCCTACTGGGTCATCCGATGTACGCTGATCCGATTCAAATGTATTGGTACCCACTGGCTTGGATGCGGATCATCCCAGGGACCTACAACATCTTTGCGATCGCGCCGTTTTGGCTGGCGGCGATCGGAACGTTTGGTCTGGTGCGCGCGCTGACGCGTTCCACACTCGGAGGGGTGATCGCCGGCGTGGGATTTGCGTTGGGCGGATTCATGATTGCGCACGCCTACCATTTGACGATGACGCACCCGGCTGCCTGGACCCCATTCGCATTGTGGTCGCTGGAAGAACTGCGGCGCGATGGGCGTCGCCGCTGGTTCGCGCTGCTCGCATTCTCAATCGCTCTGTGCGCGTTCGGCCAGCCGCAAGTGCTCGCCTTCGCCCTTACCTTATGCCTGCTCTACGCCCTCGTGTCGAGCGGCCACGCGCCCGCCGGACGGCGGGCCTATCTCACGAAATGCGGATTGGGGTTGCTGCTGGGCCTTGGGGTGGCTGCGGTGTGCTTAGTGCCTGAAGCCCTGCTCGCTCGCGAAAGCCTGCGCAGCTCACTCGGGTTCGCACATTTCGTAAGCTTCTCCACTCCGCCTGGCGAGCTTTGGCTGCGGCTCACTTTTCCATATTTCAGCCCACTTTTGGCGAACTTCACCGAACTAACTAATTTTGTTGGTCTTGGCATATTGATGCTTTCAGTGTTGGCGCTGCTCTCGCGCGTTAGTGACCGGCGCGTCTGGTTTTGGGCAGCCGTTGCGTTCGCCGCCTTGGCGCTGAGCACCGGCGATGCACTTGGCCTGGCGAGCCTGACCTATCATTTGCCGGTTTACGATCTCTTCCAAATACCCGGCCGTCATGCGTTCGAGTTCACGCTCGCGGCCGCGATTCTGGCCGGATATGGAACCGCCGCGTTGCAGCGAGGCGCTGGAGTCGGTCGATGCGCGGTCGCCGTCGCCGCAATCGGTGCGTTGCTCGCCGTCGCGCTGGCAATCATTGCGCACGGCCGGCAGGTCAACCCGATCCCCGACAGCGCACTCGCTTCCGGGCTTTGTGCCTACGTCGCAATCGGCGTCGCGCTCCTAGCGTGGTCGCGGTGGCCACAGTCCCTGGTTCTCAAAACGGTGGTGCTGGCAGCCGTCGCCGGCGAGTTAGTTTTCTTTGGCGAGCAAGCTTATTGGAGGACGACTGCCTTGGACGCGGCCGCCGTACGCGCGCCCGCGGTAGCAGTCGACCTTGCGAATGCGCTCGCCGGCGGCGGGCGCGCTCTCTGGGCTCCCGGCATCAACGGGGGCAGCCTCATGACGCCAAACCTCTCGCTGCTGTGGGGCGTGCCGGTCGTCTCCGGATACACATCGCTCGCGATCGCGCGCGTTGCGCACCTGCTCGGGCTTGCGGGCGATATCACCGTCAGCTACGACGCTTCCCTCGATCTCGCGGGGACGCGGTTTATTCTCGCGCCCGCACAGGAGCAGATTTCTAAGCCGGCGAGCGATCCTTTTGACGGGACGGATATCGGCGTGTTCGTCGGCGATGCCGCGCTGGCGCCCGCGGGAAGCGTAACCCTCGGTACGGAGCGACCCGTGCGCGCGGACCGCATTGCGATCATTTCACAACTCACCGTTGCGACCGCGATCCCGGACCGAGCACGCGTCGCCTGGCTGCGAATCGTCGATATCGGCGGTCACGTGACGAACCGCGCCATCCTGGCCGGGCGCGATACGGCTGAGATGGCGTACGATCGCCCTGAGGTCGGCGGCCGAGTACGCCATCGGCGTGCTACCATCGCTTCTAGTTATGATGGTTACCACTCGTACTCTGCGAAGTTCGCGACAAGCCTTACAGAACCAATCGACCACGTCACGATCGAGTGGGTGTATCCAAGCGTCAGCGCGCTTAGGGTAATGCAGCTTGCGTTGATCGGCGATCGCGCGGGCGTCTCATACCCGATGGGTTCGTTATCGCAAGTCTACGGCGAACGGTCGCGATTTCGAGCCAGAGCTAACGACGGCGGGATCGCGATCTTCCAAAACACGCGCGCATTTCCGCGCGCATGGATCGTTCGTCGGCTTGAATATGCCACTGCCGACGCCGCGGTTTCAGCCATCCATCGAGGAATTACGCCGGACGGGAGGCCGTTCGACCCGCGCGTCGCAGCGTTCGTTGACGATCGCAGCGTTCGACCGCCGCTTTCGGGCGGGTCGGTTTCCGTAACGCAATTTGCCGGCGGTAGCCTTGGGATGGTTACGGTTTGCAGCGGCCCCTGCTTCGTCATCTCGAGCGACGCGTGGTACCCTGGGTGGCAGGCGCGGATTGACGGAAAGCCGGCGTCCCTGGTCCGCGCGGACGGCGCGCTTCGGGGATTACTCGTTCCAGCCGGCCGGCACGTTATCCATGAGATTTTCGTGCCGCTCGACCTGCTGCTCGGCGCGGTTTGCAGCACAATCGCGCTCGCGGCCATCGCGGCAAAGGTTCTCTGGTTGTGGTGAAGCACGGTTGCCCGATCATCCGGCTCTTTCGAGAGCTCCGATGCGCGCCCGAAGCGAGGGGTGCGAGGCGAAGAAGAACTCGTACCAGGGCGGCGGATCTTCGTCGCTGAGATTTTGATCGCGCAGACGGCGGAAGGCGCGGGCGCCGGCGGGCGCATCGCCCGTAGCTGCCAGCGCGAAGCGATCGGCCGCCCATTCGCGCGAGCGCGAGAATGCGAGAAGCAGCGGACGAAGCACCTGCGCCGCCGCCAGCATTGCCGCGTAGACCCGAATGAGCAGGAGTGGGCGATCGTGCAGCTCGTCTCGCTCCGAGGCCGGCGTCACTGCGTTGGCGATGAGAAGGAGCGTAGTCGTCAGCGCTTCGCCGAGCGCAATCGACCGCCACGTGTCCTTGGTAACGTAGTGTCCGAGTTCGTGCGCGACGACAAATTCGATCTCGTCCTCGGGGAAGGCCTCAAGCAAGG
>JASHXG010000278.1 GCA_030043675.1 Vulcanimicrobiota bacterium | reverse complement strand
TTCGTATGCGCGCGCGAGCGATGCCGCGTGACCACGAGACTCGAGCAGGACGATCGCTTCGCGAATGGTTCGAACGGCTTCATCTCGACGGTTCGCCCCCTCTGCTGCTTCGGCGGCGATACGCAGAGCGGCGCCGCAGTAACGCATCATGCCCATGGCCGACATCGTCGCGGCCGCCTCCTTGGCGCTCCGCCATGCCGCCCGGAAGGCTCCGGCGTAAAGCAGCGCCTGCGCCTCCGCCAGCCCTGTGAGCGCCCAACCTGGGCTACGCTGCACGATGTCCGTACGCGCGTGGTCGATGAGCTCGAGGGCACGTTGGAAGTTGCCGCCTTCCGCCTCGGCCAAGGCCGCAATCACGGAAATCTCGGCGCGCTGTTGTTTCGACGAAACCCATTGCGCGAGGTCGAGCCCTGTTCGGCCGAACATTCGTGCGTTGGGCACGTCTCCCAACTGGAGGTAAAGTGTCGCCAAGTTCGCGAGCGCGTCCGCCACGTCGCATAGCAAGTTATGCTCGCGCGAAACGGCGAGATATGCGCGCATCGACTCGGCCGCTGCGTTTAGTCCGTTTGGAAGAACCATCTGGGTCAAGCCCAAGTTCGCGGCAAGCTCGGCGCGCAGCGGCGGGGGAGGTTTGGGCAAGGACTCCAGAACGTCCGCAGCCCGCCGCAGATAGGTGAGGGACTTGTATGCGTCGCCCACGTCGCGCGACAGCATCCCGAGCCGCATCCACGAGAGCGCTTCCAATTCGAAAGCGCGCTCGGTTCGAAGCGGAGCTTGCGTCCGCAGCCGCGCGAGGATCCGCTCTTGCAATGCCTTCATTTCGCCGGGCTTGCCCGAGAGCCAAAGCACGCCAGCCGCCACTGCGTCGATTTCCAGGCCGAGTAACTGGCAATCTTCGACTGCCGTACCCTGCGAAGCGAAGATGCTTCGTGCCCGATCCAACGCCCTATCCGCGGCCGCCAGTTTCCCCGCGTCACTGTACGCCGACGCCAGGGCCAGGGTCGCTCGTATGCGTTTCGCGGCGCCTGGCGAGCTCACAGCGAGCCTCTTCATCGACGCGATCGCTGCCGACCGTCGACCAAGGTGGCAGAGGCTCTCGGCGATAGCCAGTCCAAGCTCGAATTCATTGGGCACGCTCTGCGTGGAGCTCGGTGAGACCTGTGCAAAGTATTCCGCTAAACGCTTGCGAGCGCCGTGACGTTCTCGGTAGAACTGTCGCCGCGAAAGACCTAGACTAGCCGCGACCGCCGAATGTGGCTCTCCAAGCAGGTCGCAGCGCTCGATTATCGCGCGCTGACGAAGCGCGTGCTCCGTCGACGACGCGTCGCCCGGGGCGTCGAACAGTCGGTCGACGGCGCCGGCAACCAAGGCGCGCACGCGCGCGAGTGCGTCGGCGTCGCTCTCCTGCGCACGAGCGGCACCGTCCGCCGGGAAGTACCTAGCAGCGATCGGGTTTGCGCGCAGGGCGGCCGTGTCGTGCAAGTGTCTGAGCAGATGGGCAACGGCGTCGAGCGGAAGCACGATACCGACGTATTCAGCAATTTCATCGGGCCGACCCCGCTCGCCGACTCCGAAAAGCGTGACGGCTGGGCTAGGAGTCGCCAAGCCGCCCGGCCAGCAATGCAAGCGGAACTGTTCTGTCGAAGATCCTTTTTTTGCGATACCGCTCATCGAATTCGCTGCGAGCCGAAGTTGCGTTCACAAGCAGCGAACACGTTCTTCGAAATCGCACCGTCAGCATTTCGCCCGCAAGAGCCGCGTGGGGATAGGTCTCCGGTGATGCGAAGTGGCTAGCATGGGTAAACCGAATTCGCAACGGTTCGTTATCTTGGCGGCGCTGGTCGTGCTGCTGGGCACCACCTCACTGAGCCAACAGTTCGGCGTCTACGTCTATCCGGCCAAAGGGCAGAGCGCGACGCAGCAGTCCAACGACGAGTCGGTCTGCTATAAGTCGGCGCGCAGCAAGACCGGCGTCGATCCTGCTAATCTCCCGCCGGCAACACCGGCGCCAACGAGCGCCCGCCAAGGCGGCGCAGTCCGAGGCGCGGCCGGCGGAGCGGCCGGCGGAGCGGCAATCGGCGCGGTCGCCGGCAACGCCGGACAGGGCGCGGCGATCGGCGCGGTTACGGGTGCGCTGGCGGGGCGGCTACGGCAAAATCAAGTCAATAACGCCGAGGCTCACTACGCCCAAGCCAACGCACAAGCTCAGCGCTCGCAGAGCATGAACAACTTCCGCCGCGCTTACTCAGCCTGCCTCGAATCGAAGGGCTACACCGTCAAGTAGTAGGCGCTTCGTTTTTGAACTTCCCTTGATTGCAATCGCCGGCGTCCGGCACGTACGCTAAAGCGCGGAACGCATGATGCTGGCGATGCTGCTTTTAGCCGCCACGGCACCCTGGTCGCAAGCCACGCAATCGGCGAGCGTGCCCTTCACGCTCTTCGACAACCGGATGGTGATCGCGGCAACGCTCGACGGAAAGGGACCGTTCTTCCTGATCGTCGACACCGGATCCGGCGACGTCGTTATCACCCCCGAGGTAGCGCGCCGGCTGGAGCTGCGCACGCGGCAAGCCGGCGCGGTAACCGGAGCGGGCAGCGGGTCGGCGGCGACGAGCGCGACGCGACTCTCGAGCCTTGACGTCGGATCGCTGCGCTTCGAGAACCTTGCCGTCGAGGTGATCGACCTTTCGTCGATCCGGCGCGCCATCGGATTTCCGCACTTAGACGGAATCGTCGGATACGATGTCTTGCGGCGGCTGCGCGTCGGCGTCGACATGGACGCCTCGCGCCTGACGCTCTCGCGCGCGCCGCTGCCTGTGCCGAAGAACGCAACCTCGACTGGATTCTCCGTCGCCGCAAACGGAATCATTCAATTGCCCGGCGCGGTCGATGGCGTGCATGGCACGTTCGTGCTCGACACCGGCGACCGGTTTTCGCTCACGCTCTTTCGCCATTTCGCTCAAGCGAATGACTTCTACCGCGACGCGCCGGTTCGCGACGCGATCACCGGCATCGGCATCGGCGGACCAGTCTACAGCGACGTCCTTCGAACGACCGTCTCGCTTTTCGGGTCGACGATCCCAGGCGTGGTGACGCGCGCGTCGCGGGACCGCGGCGGCGCGTTTGCAACCGGGCCGCAGGACGCCAGCGCCGGCACCGGCCTGCTCAAGCGCTTCAATATCGTCTACGACTATCCCGACCGGGAGCTCTTCGCATGGCCGAGCCAATTCTTCAACCAGCCCGATACGTATCGTCCGCTTGCGCTCGAAAACGGTACTTGCACGTCGCGCCTTCTGGAACCGATCCGACGATTCTCGCGAGCCCCTTGCCGGCGTTGGCGCGTCACGGGGTTCTGGGCGCGGCGGTGGCACAGTCCCCCGGCGGCGTCAGCGTCTCGGCGATCGTTCCCCGCAGCGCGGCCGCGCAGGCCGGCCTTCACGCCGGCGACATCATCCGCGCCGTCGACGGCGCTCCGGTGGCGTCGGTTGCGGAGTTTCTCAGCGCCCTCCACGATTTGCACGCAGGCCAGCGGGTGCTCATCGAGGTTGGACGCAACGGTCAACAACTGCAGCTCTCCGCGACTCTTGAAGCGCCACGCGATGAATCCGACCCCGGCATCGTCACCCAGTATGGCGCGATTGTTGTCGACGACTCGCTGCGCCGCACGCT
>JASHXG010000277.1 GCA_030043675.1 Vulcanimicrobiota bacterium | reverse complement strand
GGTGCGGACCAAACGCAGTGCCCGGTCGCGCAACTTGCGATTGCTTGCGACGACGTCCACCATCAAGTTATCGAAGACCTTGCCAAGAATAACCATCACCGCCGTCGAGATCGTGTTGAGCGCAATCTTCTGCGCGCTGCCGGCCTTCAGACGCGTGGAGCCGGTCAACGCTTCGGCTCCGGTAGCCAGAACGATCGCGGTTTTCGCCGCCCGCGCCAACGGTGAATCGGCAACGCTGACGATTGCAGCGGTGTACGCGCCGGTCGACCGCGCGCGTTCGAGCGCAGCGACTACGAAGGCCGCGTTCCCGCCGGCCGAGATGCCGATCACGCTATCGCCGGCTAGGACGTGATCGCGCATCGCCGCGTCGCCGGCCTCCACGTCATCCTCGGCGCCCTCAATCGCGCGCACGAGCGTCATCGGCCCGCCGGCGATGTGCGCGCAGACGAGATCGGGCGGCGTTCCAAAAGTAGGCGGCATCTCGGTCGCATCGAGCATCCCGATGCGTCCGCTGCTGCCGGCGCCGACGTAGTGGAGTCGCCCGCCGCGTCGCATGCGGGCCGCGATGGCATCGACGGCCTCAACGATCTCGCGCGTTCGCGCCAGAACGGCATCCACGGCTTGGCGCTGCTCGGAGACGAGCAGCTCGACCAGCTGCGGCGTGCTCATGAGATCGAGTCCGCGGCTTTTCGAGTTGATTTGTTCGGTCGGCGGAAGCGGCAAGCTCACCCTCGGCACTCGAGCTCCAGCTCGGCGAGCAGCTCTCCCAAACGATAGGGCGCAATGGCTCCGAGCACGGCCGGGTGCGCGGCGCCGGTGGCGGCCGGGACGTTTCCGGTCCGCCCACGCAGCGTTTCGTAGCCGAGCACCGCGAAGGCAATGGCCTCTTTTGCGTCGGCCGGTATTCCCATTGCATCCGAGGTTTCGACGCGCGCCGGCGCGAGCCGTGCCGCAAGGCGCCTAAGCAGGGTCCGATTGCGCACGCCCCCGCCGCTAACGATGACACGAGCGCCGGCGAGTCCAGTCGTCAGAATCGCGTCGGCCAACGACGCCGCCGTGAGTTCGGTGAGCGTCGCGGCGCCATCCTCGATGCGCAGGCGCCCCAAGCGTTCGCCGTAGCGCGCCAGAAAATGCGCGCCGAAATGCTCGCGGCCGGTCGACTTGGGCGGCGCTTGCGCGAAGTAGTCGTCGGCGAGCATCGCCGCCAGCAGCTCGCCGTCGACCTGACCGGCTGCCGCGAGGGCGCCATCGCGGTCGTACCGCCGTTCGTCGCGCGTGCGCTCGCGAACGAACGCATCGAGCAGCATGTTGGCCGGGCCGGTATCGAACGCGACGGCCTGCTGCGGCGACGCGCCTCGACGCAGCAGCGTGATGTTGGCAATGCCGCCGAGATTGACGGTGACGCGATCCTCGTCCTCGCTCGCGAAGAAGAGCCCGTCCACGTATGGAACGAGCGGTGCACCATGACCGCCGGCTGCGCAATCCGCGCTGCGAAAATCGTAACAGACGGTGGCTCCGACCGCCTCGCGAATGGCGAAGGCGTCTCCGAGCTGCAGCGTCACGTGGCGAGGACCGTCGTGCCAAACGGTCTGCCCATGCGAAGCGACGAAGCCGAGCGACCTCCCAGCAGCCATCGCGCGCGCGGCTTGCGCATAGGCGCGTCCGAGGGCATGGTGCAGCGCTGCGACGACCGCGACGCTGCCGTCGTTGGGCGGCAAAGCGGCACGAAGGGCGGCCAGGAGCTCTTCTTCAAACGGACGCGTCTCGAAACCGAGCAGCTCAACCGCATACCCGCGAGCGCGCGGCAGGATTTTCACGAGCGCGGCGTCGACGCCGTCCAGCGACGTGCCGCTCATCAACCCGACCGCGATCATTCCAAGCCTAAGTCTTGGATCATCGCTTCGTAGAAGCTCGCGCGAAAGTCCCGGATGTCGTTGCGCCCGAAGTACACGGCGTTGGTCAACAGCACGCCCTGCACGTCGCGCACCGGATCTGCCCAAACGCACGTGCCGACGAAGCCGGTGTGGCCGAAGCTCGAGGCATCCATGGATGCTCCACACGAGTTCTCATCGCTCGTTTTCAGAGCCCAACCGAGTCCCCGGCGCAGCACCGGATCGTAGGCCTGCTCGCGCAGCGCCTCGCGCAAGAGGCCGGCCGGCACGCGCGTGTCACGCCGGCGACCATGCAGCGCGCCGAGATACGACTCGGTCAATGCCGCCACATCGCCAGCGGTGCCGAAGAGCCCGGCGTGCCCGGCCGTTCCGCCCATCAGATACGCTTTCTCGTCATGGACGAAGCCCTGCACGCGCCCGCGCCAGGCGTCCTCTTCGGTCGCCGGAATGCTCGCGGCCTCAGCGGCGCGAGGGCGAAAGCCGAGCGACGCCGATCCAAAGGCTCGATCGACCAGCACGGCCGGCGAACGGCCCGATGCACGCGCAAGCAGAACGCCGAGTGCGATGAAACCCAAGTCGCTGTAGATGACGCGCTCGCCGGGCGCGGCGAGCAGATCCGTGGTCAGCGCGAAGCGCTCGACATTCTCCGAAAGGATCGCGCGGTAATCCGCGCCGGAGTTCATGCCCGACGTGTGCGCAAGCAGCATGCGCGCGGTGATCGCCTCCTGCGGGCGGCCGCGCCATTCTGGGAGATTGCTCGCCAGGGATTCGTCGAGTCCCAACGCGCCGCTGCCGGCCAACTCCAAGACCAGCGTCCCAACGAAGAGTTTTGTGAGGGACGCTAGGTCGAATCGCGTGTCCGAATAGACGGGGCGCGCGCCGGCATCGGAGCGCGTCTTGCCGTAGGCTCGCTCGAAAACCACGCGCCCCGCATGTTCGACGCGCGCGACGGCGCCGGTGAATTGCACGTCGCACGCCGCTCGCATCGTCTCGTCCATTGCGGCGAAGCGCGCCACGCGGGTGTCAACCACGCACCGGCTCCGGAAGCTCGACCGGAAGCCGGCCTTCGGGCAGGCTGCCGCCGAAAAGCACGTCGGCTAGACCGCCGATGGAGACCGGAGCGTCGCCGTAGGTTGCCAGCAAGTGGCGCGCGCTCGAAAAGAGCGGCAGATCGAATGGTTCGAGCAGCGAGACCACGGCGGCGTCCGGATAACGCGCGACGATGCGCGCGATCGCGTGTGCTTGAGACGGGTGCAGGTGCGCGCGACGCGCCATCAAGAGCGGCCGTCGCGCGCCTTCGGCAAGGCGATCGAGGATGCGATCGACCTCGGCCTCGGCGAGATCCGCCGCGGCAGTTACTTCTTGCAACACGGGCGCTTCGCGCGTAAGGCTCGCGCTTCGTTCGCCGCCGAACGAGACGACGATCGACGCGACCGGATCCGCATGCGGGAGCCCACGCAGAAGCGTCACCGCACGCCGAGCGATTTCGCGTCCGACTCCCGGATGCGGGGGAAATGCAGTCACCGGCAAGGGCGGTGCGCCGGCTTGACGCAACCGCTGCACGCGCGCGTACGCCGCTTGCAAACGTTCGAGTGGAAGCCGTCCTTCCCGCACCTCGCGCTCGATCCGCTCGACCGACGCGGCGGCGAGTTCAGGCTTGTGACTAAAGAGCAGCAGATCGGCCCCTGCGGCAAGCGCTCGCGCGGCGCTGTCGACGGATCCTTGCGCGGCAACGGCGTTCATCTCCAAACAATCCGTCAGGTACGCTCCCCCGAATCCGAGCTCGTTGCGCAGAACGTCCGTTCCGACTCGCCGCGAGAGCGTTGCCGGCGACTCGGCGTCGAACGCGCGTACGAGAACGTGTGCGCTCATGATGGCCGGCGCATCGCGCGCGACGGCGGCAAATGGGATGAGATCGCGCGCGCGCAACGTTGCTTCGTCGGCATCGATCGCCGGCAACGCTTCATGCGAGTCGACCGCGGTGGCGCCGTGGCCGGGGAAATGCTTGTAGCACGGGTAGATGCCGCCGCGCATGAGTCCGCGTCCGAACGCTGCGCCGAGCGCGGCAACGCGTGCCGGATCGGATCCAAGCGAACGCGTTCCGATGACCGTGTTGCGCTCGTCGAGGGCCAGATCCAGCACCGGTGCAAGGTCGATCGTGCACCCGGCGCGGCGCAAGTCGAAGGCCGTCTGTTCGCCCGCGCGTTGCGCGAGTTCGAGATCGTCGACCGCACCGAGCGCCATCATCGACGGCATCGGCTCGGCGCCGTCGCGCAGACGGGCCACCGCGCCTCCTTCTTGATCGATCGCAATCAGCGGCGGTTCGCTCCCTGCACCCGCGCGCAGCTCGTCGGTCAGCGCGCGGACCGTTTGCACCGAGGTACCGTCACGCTCGAAGAGCAGATATCCACCGTAGCGCGGCATCGGCGTTTCGGCCGCGCGCCGAAAGCCGGTTGCCACGACGCCGCGGGCCAGC
>JASHXG010000034.1 GCA_030043675.1 Vulcanimicrobiota bacterium | reverse complement strand
CGGATCGGATGCGCGCTAGCGGGCTGATCTTCGGCCTGTTGGTGTTAGCGGTCACGATACTCGGCTTTTGGGCCTCGCGCTGGCGCCGGCACGCGACGCTGGCCACCATCGACGAGTGGGCGTTCGCAGGAAGAAGTTTCGGCACCGTCGTTTCGTGGTTTCTGATCGGCGGTGATCTCTACACCGCCTACACGTTCATCGCCGTTCCGGCACTGGCTTACGCCGCGGGCGCGTTTGCCTTCTTCGCGGTGCCCTACACGATCGTGGTCTACCCATTCGCGATCATCGTGCTGGCGCGGTTTTGGAGCCTGGCGAGCAAACGCGGCTATGCGACGGCGGCCGACTTCGTGCGGGAACGATTTGCAGATCGTACGCTGGAGATCCTCATCGCCCTTACCAGCATGATCTCGATCGTGCCGTACATTGCCCTGCAGCTCGTGGGCATGAAGGTGGTCTTTTTGCAGCTGGGCGGCGCCTTCGCCGCAAGCGGCGGCGTGCTGGCGTTGACCGTGTCATTTCTGCTGCTCGCCGCCTACACGTACACGAGCGGGCTGCGCGCGCCGGCGCTCATCGCCTTCATCAAAGACACGCTAATCTACCTCACAATTATCTGCGCCGTCGTGGCGGTGACGCATCTGTTCGGCGGCTGGGGCGGCATCTTCGATGCGGCGGCGAAAGGGTTGGCCGCCAAACCCAAACCGGCGACGCTGACGCTGCCGCACTCACTCTATTTCGCCTACTCCTCGCTGGTGCTGGGCTCGGCGTTCGCGCTCTTCATTTATCCGCACTCGATCACGTCGGTGCTTTCGGCGAAGAGCCGCCTGGTCGTTCAGCGGAACATGGCGTTGCTGCCGATCTACTCGCTGCTGCTCGGATTCTTGGCCCTGCTCGGCTTCGCGGGAATCGCGGCCGGGATTCACGTCAAGAACCCGCAGCTCGTCGTGCCGATGCTCTTCGGGCAGATATTCCCCGACTGGTTCGCCGGCGTGGCGTATGCCGCGATCGTGATCGGCGCGCTCGTTCCAGCGGCGATCATGGCGATCGGCGGCGCCAATACCTTCGCGAGCAATCTGGCGCGCGAATTCTCGCCGGCGCGCGATTTCGCCGAGACGCGGACAGCCAAGATCACGACGCTGCTGATTTGCATCGTCGCGCTGCTCTTCGTGATCTTCATTCAGCCGCAATTCGCCATTGGGTTCCAGTTCCTCGGCGGCGCCTGGATCCTGCAGATCTTTCCGGCATTCGTGCTGGGACTGTACACCCGCTGGTTCCATCCTAAAGCATTGATTCTCGGGTGGGTCGTCGGCATTGCAGCCGGAACGTACATGGCGGTCGTGACGCAGTTCACCGCCAACTACCCGCTCCATCTTTTCGGCGGAACACTGATCGGATACGGCCCGTTCTACGCGCTCATCCTCAACTTGCTGGTCGCCGTCATCGCAACGTGGATTCTCAACGCGTCCGGAGTCGTACGCGGGACGGACGCCACCAGCGCGGCCGATTACGCATGACCGCCGTTCAGAAACGAACCTTCGTCGCCTGTTTTCTTGGGTGGACGCTCGATGCGTTCGACTTTTTCTTGGTCATCGTTCTGTTGCCGGATCTTTCGCAGGCGTTCGATGCCCCGATCCCCCGAGTTGCCGTCGCGACGTTCCTGACGCTGGCGTTTCGCCCGCTTGGCGCCCTGATCTTCGGCTGGTTCGCCGACCGGTACGGACGCCGCGTTCCACTGATGGTCGACGTCGGACTCTTTTCGTTCCTAGAATTACTCACCGCGTTCTCGCCGAACCTGACGTTCTTTATCGTCGTCCGCGCGGTCTTCGGCGTGGCGATGGGCGGCGAGTGGGGACTAGGAGCGGCGCTGGCGATGGAGTCGCTGCCGTCGCAACAGCGTGGCGTCATGAGCGGTCTCCTCCAGGAAGGCTATGCGGTCGGGAACTTGCTCGCCGGCGTCACCCTAACGCTCTTCTTCCACTACGTCGGATGGCGCGGAATGTTCGTCATCGGCGCGCTGCCCGCGTTGCTGATCCTCTACATGCGAACGAGCGTGCCCGAATCGCCCGTCTGGGAAGCTGGACGCGCGGAGCGGCTTGACGTCCGCGGCGACGTACTGATCGACGCGATCAAGCGCAACTGGGTTTTGTTCATATACGGAATCCTGCTCATGTCCGCGTTCAATTTTATGTCGCACGGCTCGCAGGATCCATACGTCACTTTCGTATCGCTGCAGCGCGGATTTTCACATGCAGCGGCCGGCAATCTCAATTCGATCGCCGCGCTGGGGGCAATCGGCGGCGGGATCGTTTTCGGCTGGCTCTCGCAACGCTACGGGCGCCGGTGGATGATCGTGGCCGCCTGCGTGCTGGGGATCCTCATGCTCAAGATCTGGGTCGGCGGCACGAGCTTCTGGGCGCTGGCACTCGGCGGCTTCGTCATGCAGTTCGCGGTCCAGGGTGCGTGGGGGATCATTCCCGCGCATCTCAACGAGATCGCGCCCGGGCTTGCGCGCGGAACCTTCCCCGGCTTCGTCTACCAGATCGGCAACCTTATTGCGTCGCCGACGCTGCCGATCCTTACGTCGCTGGCCGCGACGCGCTTCGTCCTTCCCAACGGCGGCGCCGATTATGCGACCGCGATGCTGATCTTCGTCGGGATCACCTTCGTCGCGGTGATCGTGTTTACGCTACTCGGCTTCGGCGTCATACCCGAACGGCGAGAAGCCGCTCTCACGAGTCAAGCCTCAGCCTAGATCAACGCGTCCCGAGGTTCTCGATGCCGAAGTGTTTGAACCGCGGCCAGAGTTGCGGCAGCGGCGGGTGCATGCCTGTGCAGAGGAAGATGGGGCGGTCGGTTTCGTAGGGCATCGCGTAGGGCGAGTTTCCAAAGTGCGCGACGACGCGCAACGAGTCGCAGAGCGCCGACCACTGCGCCGGATCGACGTTGACGGCAAGGACGACCGAGCCGTCAAATCCGCGCGGCCCCCAAAAGTAATACTGGTTGTTGCCGCTGAGCGCCGGCGGGAGGTCCGCGCCGAAGACGTCGATGGCGGCGGCTTCGCCGTAGTTCGATGCGAAGATTGCGGTCTTGGCACGATCGGCTTGGGGTAACGCGGCGTACGCGTCGCCGACCGTTCGCGCGAGGTCCCGCCAGCCGAACTCGTCGGAGAGCATCTGCATGAGTGGAGCACCGATACCGGCGCGTTCGACCGGACGGGGCCGAAACTTCATGTGATCGAGCATCCGCTCGAGGCGCGCGGGCGGAAGCACCGGCAGAACGAGCGGGAGCGCGATCGCGCCGTTCACCGCCGTCAGGAGGGCCCACGCCGCAACCAGCACGCGCGGCAGCCCGGTGCACGCCGCGGCGCCAAGCGCAAACATCGTCGGGTACGCGCCCGCCAGGTAATAGCTCTTGCCGTGGGTGATGAAGATCAACACCGCCGTGACGATGAATGTTATCGAAAGGAAACGAAAACGCGCCAATCTGGCCGACGCAAAGGGCGCGATGATTCCGGTCAGCCAGAGCGGCGCTAATAAGACGTTGATCGAGAAGATTTGATCGATGACGAAGTGCAGCGGCGTCCCGGTGAAGTTTCCGGAATTGTCGTTGCGCACCAGCTCTAGGAATGGGAAGCCCTTGGCAGCCTGCCACGCGACGTTCGGCAACGCGATGAGCACGGCGATTCCCACGCCGATCCAGAAATCGCGCCCGCGAAACACCGAACGCGGCCCGGTAAGCGCCAGACCGATTCCTAGACCGATCCCCCAAAAGATGATGCCGTAACGGGTTTGGAATGCCAAGCCCGCAAGCGCGCCGGCCCACCAAAATGCGCGCGAGCGATCGCGGAGCAGCGCCAGCGTGACGAGGTATGCGATTGCGGTGAAAGCGATCGGTTCGAAGGTTGTCGTCGAGAGCGTCGCCGTCATCGCGATGACCAGGGTCGCGCTCGCAGCCGCGACCGCAGCCAGCCAGGCACCGCGCGTGCTCGCGCCTAGCAAGCTCGCGAACGCGACCGTGAGCGGTACCAGCAGCGCCGCCGCCAGAGCAGCCGGCACCCGCAGCAGCCAGACGTTTATGCCGCCGAGCTGAGTGGCCGCCGCGAGCAGCGGGATCAGCGGCGGCTGATCGACGTACCCGAAGGCCGGATGGCGTCCGCAGACGATGAAGTAGAGTTCGTTGCGGAAGGCGTCATACTGCCCGGCGACCGTGAAGTGCACGACCGCGACGAGCGCGGCCACGCTCCAGGCCGCCCATTGCGCACCGCGGCTCACGATCGCGCCACGTACTTCGGGTATCGCTTAGAAGTCGGTGTCCGGGTCTGCGGTCGATATCGGCTGCTTCAGAAAGTAGACGGCTCCCTCGGGCGCCGAGATCGGCTTGAAACGGCGCGGTTTCTGCGAGAAGTCGAAACAGTCTTTGAGATCGTCCGACCGCACGTCGGTCGAACCGAGGGATCCGAGACC
The DNA here is from genome assembly GCA_030043675.1 of Vulcanimicrobiota bacterium. Taxonomy (GTDB): domain Bacteria; phylum Vulcanimicrobiota; class Vulcanimicrobiia; order Vulcanimicrobiales; family Vulcanimicrobiaceae; genus Cybelea. Next base: position 3,002 of record JASHXG010000034.1, on the reverse strand, counting down.
GAAGGTCTCCTCGACGAACTTCAAGATGCTGCCGAACTCATGCTGTTTGTGGGAGATGTAGCCTTTCTTTGCATACGGCGACACCGCGATCAGGGGCACGCGGAACCCGAGTTCGAACGAGTCGAGCTTCGGTGGCTTGACGTGATCGTACCATCCGCCCCAATCGTCCCATAAAATAAAGATCGCCGTATCCTTCCAATAGCGGCTTTCGCCGATCGCATTGACGACCGACGCAACCCATGATGGTCCCAATCCCTGGTTGGTGCCGGCGTGATCCGATTCCGCTGCCGTCGGCGTTACCCATGCGACGTTCGAGAGTCTTCCCTCGGCAACGTCCGTCAGGACGGTCGAGGGCGGTTCGATCACGTCGCTCGAGTACTCGGGGCTGTCGCGGATGTGCCGGATCGCATCGGGCGCATTCCACGGGCCCGCACCGACCAAAGACTGGTAGTAATGCCAAGTCAGCGACTTCGCCTCCAACAGATCGGTGAGCGCGGGACGATTGAAGCAAGGAAAGAACTCTCGGTTTTCATCCCCACTCATGTCGATCAGCTGCACGAGCGACCCTTTGGGCGAATCGCAGCCTCCGGTGAACTTTTGCCTGGCCGAAAGCGGTTCTTCAGACGCCCGCAACAGAGAGCCCTCTTCGATCGTCGACGTTCCGCTCAGGATGTACTGGTGCGCGGGAAAGCTCGGCCCCTGATCGGTCTCAAACATGCGATCCGCGAACGCGTATTGCTCCGCTATCGTGAAATAGGGCCGGACCTCGCTGCGCGGAACGAAACCGAACGCGCGATCTTCGGGCGCCGGACAATCGTGACGGTGTTGGCACCTGCTCGCCTGTTCGAGGTTGAAAGCGTCGAGACGACCGCCATTGTACTCGATCTCGAATGCGCTGTGCGAGTGGTCGAGATCGTAGGGCGCGGTCAGCGAGATGGGCTGCAGGTTCACGCGATCGCCTTTTGAATCGACGGCGTACTTTACGGTGTCGGCGCCGGGCAGTCCGTTGAAGAGATCGTCGGGCGTTCGATTCTCTTGAACGATAATGACGACGTGCTTGATCTTGCCGTTTCCCAGCAAAGCGCTGGTGGCCAGCGGCGAGAATAGCGGCGACCGAAATCCCGGAGCGAGGGCTGGAGCAACTCCAGCCGGCGAGTTCCTCGCGCCCATCTCCTGAGCGCATCCGGCCGGGACGATGAAGAGAAGGCCGAGTAGCAGTCCAACCTTTTTCATGAGTCTCTCCCAGACAATGAGCCTTGCGGGCCCGTGGAATAGGCCAATCGTCCATCGCCGGTGCTTCCCTTTGAGCTGCTGGCCATTGCGTCGCTCCGGTGCGGGACGCCAACAATTTATCTGTGATCATTCGAGATGCCTTGCCGTCCGATGCGACCGCTATCGCCGAGATCTATCGGCCTCTCGTGGAGAGAACCACCATTTCGTTCGAGCTGGATGCACCCGACGCAGCGGAGATGCGATCGCGGATCCGGCGGGTTACCGGCACCTATCCCTGGCTCGTAGCGGTAGACTCAGGCGCGGTGATCGGATACGCGTACGGATCGCAACACCGCGAACGAGCGGCGTACGCAAGTTCGCTGGACGTCAGCCTTTACGTCGATGGTGCCGTTCGAGGCCGCGGCGTCGGCAGTTCGCTCTACGCGGCACTCTTTCGCGTGCTCGAGCAAGCCGGGACGTTTCATCGTGCCTTTGCCGGAATTGCTCTGCCGAACGATGCAAGCGTCGCTCTTCACAAGAAGCACGGCTTTGAGCCGGTTGGTACGTACCGCGAGGTCGGCCGCAAGTTCGGCCGGTGGATCGACGTCGCCTGGTGGCAGCGCGACCTCAGGAACGGCGGCCCACTCGGCGGGGTGCGTACTTCAACGACGTTGCGGTATTAAAAAGCACGATCGGAGCCGAAAGTTCAACGCCGTCGGCGTGCAGCGTTCCTAGCGCGGCCAGGGTCGCGCCTCCCTCCTCAGTCGCGTCGATCCCTTCGGCCTCATGGAGTTCGCGCATCGCTTCGCGCGCCCGCTCGTCGGAGACGGCGAGCGCGCACCCGCGCGACTCGCGCACCGCTTGCAACGTCAGCCGATCCCCGATTCCGCCGGGAACGCGCAATCCCCACAACGTCGTGCGGCCGTTCTCGACGGGCACGGCGGCATCTTCGCCGCGAAGAAAAGCCCGAACGATTGGTGCGCAGCCTTCTGCCTGAACGGCTACCATAAGCGGACGCGCCGCGTCGATCCAGCCGAGCTCCTCGAGCTCGCCGAAGGCCTTCCACATCCCCACCAGGCCGGTGCCGCCGCCCGTTGGATAGATAATCGTCCCCGGAACGCGCCCCAGCTGCTCGACCAGCTCGTAGGCCATCGTTTTCTTGCCCTCGACGCGGTAGGGCTCGCGGAACGTCGCGACGTTGAACGCGCCGGTTTCGCGCGCATGTTCGGCCGCTCGGCGGCCGGCTTCGTCGATCAGACCATCGACCAGTACTGCGTGTGCGCCGTAACTCTCGATTTCTTCCACGAGCAGCTCCGGCGTGTCGCGCGGAACGTAGACGCGCACGGCGAGCCCGGCGCGCGCGCCGTACGCTGCCAGGGCGCCGCCGGCATTCCCGGCACTTGGCGCGACCAGCGACGGGACTCCCAGACGCTTTGCAACCGTAACGGCAACCGACATGCCGCGCGACTTGAACGAGCCGGTCGGATTTTGCGCCTCGTCCTTCACGTACACATCTTCGTGCCTCGTCGCCCGGCGCGAAAGCCGAACCAGCGGCGTAGCTCCTTCGCCCAACGAGACGGGTTCCTCGCCGTCGGCCACAGGGAGCATCGCTCGGTAGCGCCACATGGTCCATTCGTTCGAAATGGTCATTCGAGCCATGCGTTGGCGCGGATAGCGCACCAGCAAAGGCGCGCCGTCGCTCGGACAGACGCTTGACAGGGCCCGCGCGGGATAGCGATGGGCTCGATCGCGCGAGCATTCCAAGAAGATGGATGACATCAGTGCTTCCA
>JASHXG010000276.1 GCA_030043675.1 Vulcanimicrobiota bacterium | reverse complement strand
CTGCGCTACCAGCGCGCGATAGAGCGCTTCACGGTTCGCCTGCAAAGCGGTGATTTGCGCCGCCGTCTCGCGCCGCGAACTTTGGTCAATTTGGCTTAGCTTGGCGAAGCGTTGCGAGAGATCGCTGCTCGCTCGCCGCAAGCCGGCGCTCAACGCGCTCGCGTCGCTTGGGGCGCGATAAGTCGCGCGAAAGCGCGCGGCCTGCGATGCTAACTCGGCCAGCATCTCGGACGGATTCGACTCGGCCTGGAATACTTGCGAGCGTACCGCAACGTTCGCCGCGGCCTTCGAGCGAAGGGTGGTGGTCATCTGCGCCACCGCGCTCGCGCCGTTGCGCTCCATCGTTTCGCGGTAGCTCGCGAGCTCGGCGGCGTTGTCCCGGTGGATTGCATCGAGCGCGCGCGCTTGCGCGACATTCAGCGCATTCAGTTGCGCCGCGAGCTGCGAGCGTGTTTGCGCGTCGAGATGAAGATTTTCGAGCTTGAGGTTAAGGTCGACTCGGCGGTCGGCATCGCGGCGAGCCAGATCGAAAGCGAGACGCAGCTCTTTCTCGTGCAGCTCCTGTGCGCGGGCCGCATAGGCCCGTTGATTGCGCTGCGCGATCCCGTCTTCGTAGAGCCAGAGATTCGCGGCCGTTGCTCGCGTCAGGTCGTCGCGATAGGCGCTCATCTCGCGGGCGCCGGCGTCGCGCGAAGCCAGCAAAGCCGCGAGCGCGTCGGGCTCGCGCTCGCGATACTCAGACGCGCTGCGGGCAGCCACGCCCTGCACGCGCATTTGCGCGTCGACGGCCGTCGCTCGCAGCGCGGCCGCACTCGCTTGCGCTTGCGTGCCGGGATCGGGCACCAGCGCTCCAACTTGCGTGCTGCGGAGTGCTGCGATCTCTCGATCGTACTGCACGAGGACGCGGTCAAGTGGATGCAGCGCGACCAGACGCGGCAGGTCGATAAAGCCGACCGGCCCGGCGCTCTGCGGTCCCGCGCCGATCGACGCGACCGCGAGCAGCGTGCCGGCGAGCAGATGGGCGATCTGTCGACTCATGGAAACCTCGTTTGAACGGAAAAAGTGTACCCGTTCGTTCCGCCGGCCGCCTGGAACGAAGTCGCCGGATTGAGGTTGAGCACGTCCATTCCGATCAGTTGGGGCTGTTGCACCGAGAGCAGCGTCGGACCGGTCGACGTATAGAAAGTCAGCCGTAACCCGGTGGCGACGCTGGGATTGGCCTCAAACGTGATGCTCTGGATCCTTGGATAACCGAATGTTTGCGCAAAAGTCGCATTGACGTACCTGCCGATCCCTTTGGTTGCACTGACCCCTAGCCCGGTTTGGATGTCGCTCGTGATCCGCACGTTCGCGCCCGTCGCTCCGCCCAACGATGCAGAGAGCGGCTGCAAGATGCTGCGCGTGAAGAGCGTGTTGACCTGACCGAGCGCAAGATTCTGCGCGGTCGAAACGGCCGAGACGTTTTGCTGCGTTGCCTGTATGCCTTGGACCGCGCCGAACTGTTGAGCGCCAACCAAGAGCCCCAGGATCTGCTCGCGGCTGTAGGGCGGCTCGGAAGCGAAGTCCAGATTCATGTTGGTTGCCGGGCCGGTTACGTGCAGCCGGACGGCGGTCGCGGGATTGGTGACGAACGTGGTCGCCACGGCGTCGACGTTTGGAATCAGCCCCGACGAGGGCTCGAACCGAACGGTCCCGCTCTCGAGATCGAAAGTGCGAAGGAAGCTCAGCGATCCACCCGTCGAGCTGAAGCTTCCGGAGAGGGTCGGCGCGCGCAGCGTCCCGCCGACGACCACCGATCCTTCCGCACCGATGTCGACGTTCGCGCTCTGCACGCGAACGTCGCGTCCCGCCGAGATCCGTAGATTGTCGAACGCGACCTCGGGTAAATGCGGCGGTCGTTGCGCTTCGCCTTGTTGCGGAAGGAGCGCATTGAGCGGTATTCGCGCGTTCGAGACCGTCACCTCACCGCCGATTCCCAGCGGGGTCTCCGGCGCGCGCGCGACGTTCACGCTGGCGTTGAGCACGCCCGCGAAATAGTTGGGGATGTCGAGACGCGCATTCTCGACACGAGCCTGCAGCATGAATGGCAGGTCCCCGGGTCGATACAGGTTCGCTAACGTTGCGCTTCCCTGTGCGCTTAGCGTTCCTCCACCGACCGTCGCCGAAGATTGCAGTGTCGCCTGCATTCCCGCGAACGCTAGCTCTGCGCTTGCGCCGGTGATCGGCGACTTCTCGAGCGGTCCTCGAAACTCGCCGTCGCGCAGGTGGACCGAACCGTTGAACTGCGGGGAGGCGAGCGTCCCGCCGGCGGTCACGTTGCCGTCGATCCGCCCGTCTAGCTGCGTTCCCTTCGGGAAGAGATTCGCGAACTGCGCGAGCTCGATGTCGTTCGCGGTGAGCGATGCCGAAAACGGGCCGGGACGCGGCGCTACCGTCGGCGCCTCGAAAAGGATCGGCACCGATGCCGCGATTTGCACTTTTCCGCGTTCAAACTCGATCTCGCCGCCGCTCAGCGTCACGCTGTGCCGGTCGGCGCCGACCACGCCGCTCACGCGTGGGAGCAGCAGGTTGCCGTAGCGCAGCGATTCGAGCGCGACCGCGGCGCTCAGTTGCGGCGCTGTGCGTGTGCCGTCGACGTGCAACGTCGAATCGAGGCTGCCGCTGACTCCGAAATCCTTGCCGGTCACGGTCTCGAGCAGCGACCCGACGTCCGGGCTGCTGCTGTGAACGACCAGCGCAAGCCGATCGTTTTCGAGAAGACCGAAGGTACCCGATGCCGTGGAGCTCAACGACGGCACGTCCAGCACCGCGGAGCGAATGGTCCCCAAGCCGTGCCAAGCTGACGCGTCGACCTCGAAGCGCTGAATCGGGATGCGGTCCGCGGTTCCGCCGAAGAGCGCCGCGTGCAATCTCATCGTGAGATCGGGGTAGCTGCCCACGACGCTGGTATCGGCGTTGAGGCGTCCGGTAACGGGAGCGCCAAGGCCGAGCATCGGCAGCCACGTTCCGAGATCGACGTCGCGCGCGCTCGCCGATAGGTGGGCGGTCTTCGTCGCGGGTGCGATGCTGCCGGCGAGGTGGAGCCGGCCGGATGCGTCGCCCAACGCGACATTACCGCTCGTGGTGCCGCCGCCGCTCTCCCAGTGCGCCGTCACGGTTCCAAGCTGGATTCTACGGAAGCGCGCACCGGCGAACGTCGCCGCGCCGTCGCTCGCTTCAAGATGCGTACCTTTGAGCGTGGCCGCGATCACGGCGTTCCCGGTTCCCGCAAACGTGTCGCCGGCATCGAAGAAGTCATTGAAGTCGGCGAGATTCACTTGGGGTGAGCTCGCCGCCACGTGTGTGCCGGCCGTGCCCGCCCGCCCCTCGAAGGCGATAGCCGTCGATCCAAGGGCAACGTGCCCGGCACTCAGCGCGATGCTTTGAGGACCGCCCGCGACGGCGGCGCGCAGATCGCGAAAGGCCAGACCATTCACCGAACCTTCCGGCGCATCGAGGCTGCCCGCAACTACCGGTGCGTGGCCGGCGCCGCCAACGTGCACTGCGGCATCGATGCTTCCTTGAACCAGATGCGCGAGGTGCGGCTGTGCGGCTGCGAGCAGCGCGCTTGCATCTGAGGAGTGCAGCTGCGCCGTGAGATCGTAACGTGGCGCGAGCGTTGCGCCAGGAACGAGATTTCCGATCGTGCCGTCCACGCCGACGAGCAGCGGTCCGATCCCGGCGGCTGCGTCATGCACGCGCAGCGCGCCGTCCGAAAAGGCGACGGACGCGTTACCGTTGAGGTCGAAGTTGCGATAGCGCCCGCCGGCGAACGCAAGCGTCCCGGCGATCTGCGGGGAGCGCGCCGATCCGGCGATCGTCGCGCCGAAGCCGGCATCACCGATCTGCACCGACGTGAGGCGGCCAAAGAGATTGCCGGCCAACACGGTGCCGCGTGAAACGCCGGTGCCGTAGGCGCGTATCCGTCCCCACGCCGCCTGCAGCAGCGCGCTGCCGCCGATAGCAATCGCGCCCTTCGATTCCTCGCCGAAGAGCGTTGCGCTCGCCACCGCTCTGGCCGGCGCGATCGGAACGTCGCGCGCGTCGATCAGACCCACGCTCGCGTCATGCGGATGATCGAGCGCGATTCGCGCGTAGATCGATCCGCGATTGCCGTGCAGCAGAAGCGGCCCGATCGAGCCGCTGCCGCGGCTATCGACGTTGAACATGGCGTCGAGACGTTGCGTCGCGCTCGTTCCGGCGAGCACGCCGCTCAGCCCAATCCTCGTCAAGTCGCCGGCTTGCGCGAGTGCCGTGCCGTTGAAGCTCATCCCCGGTACGGCCATGGCGGCGTAGGGGAGGGCATCCGGCGGCGTTCGCAGGCCAAGCAGCATTTCGAGCGCATTCGATTGATGTGCGAACGCGACGCTCCCACTCGCGCGCAGATCTGCGCCCGCATAGCCCGCCTCGAAACGGACGATGTCGGCTTGCCGGCCGTCGAAGGCGATCAGTCCGCCGAGGTTCTCGACGCTAGCTGGGCCATAAACGATGTGCGGCGACTGCAGCTCGATCCAGGTCAAAGGCGCGACCACCCTGCCTTGGATCAACAGCGTGAAGCCGAGCGGACCACGCATCGGGAGCCGTTCGGCTTGCACGAACGCCGAACGCAAACGCACCAAGTCGCCGTTGCCCCGAACGATCAGGCGCAGGTGCGGATCGCTCAAGCCGTAGAGGCCGCCGCTGACGCGCACGGGGACCCCGGCGAAGCTGGCGTCCAAGCGCGGCGTGAGCAAGCCGTCGCCGAAGACGTCGACGGTCCCGTGGACATCATCGACGGACTTGGCCAGACCAGCGATTGCGATGCGCGCGCCTTCGAGAAGGCCGGTTGCGGCCAGCTGCGGTGGGAGCGGTCCGTTGGCGGCCGGCAGCGCGAAGTACCGGAGATCGGCGCCGCGCAACACACCGCTCCGCAGTCGCATGGCAGGCGAGTTGACGACGAAGTTGACGGCACCCGCGACGGGTAGCGCGGCGGCGCTCCAATGCTGGTCGGTGAGTCCTTCCGCATCGATCCTGCCGCTGCCGCGCACGGGATAGAGACGGTCGCGGCGCTCGCCGTATGCGAGGCTCGCGCGATAGCTCGACCGGGACGACATTGCGAGATCGGCATCGACGTCGACCCGCTCCGCGAAGAGGTGCCGCGCGAGCGGATCCGCATTTCGGCTCTGATCGATGATCTCGATCGAGCCGTCCTCAACGCGCGCGCGCAGCATCAGGGGCGCCTGTTTCGCGGGCTGCTTCGCCGGTCGCGCAATAGGAATGTTGTAGCTGCCGTCGTATCGGCGAATGATCGTAAGGTGCGGCTTTTCGAGCTCCACGGCCTTCAATCCGAAGAGCCGCCGGCCGGCGAACAGATCGCGCAGGTCGTACGCGAGCGAGAGCCGATCGATCGAAGCGATCGGCTCGTCGCGAAACGATCGAACGCGCAGATTTTCGAAGACGGCACGACCCGGCGCGATCGTCAGCCTTTCGAACGATAGATCGACGTGCGCGACGGCGGCCGCCGCGGCGCCGATCGCCAGACGCGCCAGGTTCTGCCACTGCCAAAGAACGAGCGCGACGAGGCACAGCACGACGAGGCCGGTCGCGCGCCACACCCGCAGCCTCCTCATCCGCCTCATGCTTGCTTCTTCCCAGGTGCGCGGGCCGTGTACCTGGCACGGGAAGCGCTTGCCGGCCGTCGAAGCGCGTCCCATCGGGAGGCCGCTATGAAGTTAGTCGAGTCTATCGACCTCGAGTCGCTGCGCAACGGCAAGCTCGTTGCCGAATCGAACGAGTTCGCAATCTACGATGTGGGTAACGACACCTACGCGCTCGTTCACCGTCACGAGGCCGTAGACTGGCAAGCCATCACGATCTCCGGCGACGGATTGTTTCGAGTAGCGGAACTCCTCGCGGGCGCGACGCGCTCGCTCTATCGCAACGTCGCCGGTGAACTCTCGCGCGAGCGTAATCGCTAAACGTACTCGGTTGAAACAGTCCCCGGCCGCCGGGGGCCCCGACAAACATTCAAAATAGTCGCGCGACGTAAAGGCTCGGCTTAACCTGCCTTAATCCCGTTGCTCCCAGCGTTCGTTGATGGTACCCTGAGCGCTCGTGATCCAGACCGTAACCGACCGCGTCGCAGTTCGCGTCGTTCCGGCCGACGTGCTGACGCCGATCGGCGCGTATCTCGCGCTCGCACAGCCACGCGCTTCGTGTCTGCTCGAGAGCGTCGAAAGCGGCGGTCGAATCTCGCGTTACTCGTTCATCGGCTTCGATTACCTCGC
>JASHXG010000275.1 GCA_030043675.1 Vulcanimicrobiota bacterium | reverse complement strand
ATCCGATCCGCGGCGCGCTTCGCGCGCTCCCTTCGCGCGTCTTCGGTAGGGACGATCCGCGCGACCGGTTTGCCACGCTTGGTTATGACGGTCGTCTTCCCCGCGATCGCATCGTCTATCAGCGCCGAAAAATGCGCCTTGGCTTCGAAAATGCCGACGTGCTTGGCGCCGATCGGCATAATCTGACTAGTCATATGCCTAGTTTATCAGCTGGAATCCCGCGTAGCAAGGCGCCCTGCCGCCCGGGTATTTGACGCCAAAATGGCGCCTTGCTATAGTTGAGGCTCGGTCCCCACCCGCGGGTGAGGCCGTGTTTTTTGTGTCGCGACCATTTCGAGGAGCAAGCGATTCCCACTATCAACCAGCTGGTGCGCCGGGGGCGCGAAAAGACCGAGCAGAAGGTGAAGACCCGGGCGTTCCGGGTGATCCTGACCGGGCCCAAGCCCGGCCATCCCGATCTGCCGACCCGAACCTTTGAGGTGACCGGCAACCCGCAGCGTCGCGGGGTCTGCACCCAAGTGAAGACGGTTACGCCCAAGAAACCGAACTCGGCGCTGCGCAAAGTGGCGCGCGTTCGCCTGACCAACGGCGAAGAGGTGACCGCCTATATCCCCGGCATCGGCCACAACCTGCAAGAGCACTCGGTGGTGCTGGTGCGCGGCGGGCGCGTGAAGGATCTGCCCGGCGTTCGCTATCACATCATCCGCGGCACCCTCGACACGGCCGGCACGGCCAACCGCAAGCAAGGCCGCTCCAAGTACGGCGCCAAGCGCGAGAAGAGAAAGTAAGGAAAGCAACCGATGCCCCGTAAAGGTCCGGCGCCGAAGCGGCAAATTCTGCCCGACCCGCGATTCAACTCCAAAGTGCTCGCCCGCTTCATCAATAAGGTGATGCTGCGCGGCAAGAAGTCGACCGCGGAGCACATCACCTATGGCGCGCTGAACATCGTTGCCGAGAAGACCGGCCGCGATCCGATGGACGTCTTCTCCCAGGCGCTCTCCAACGCGATGCCGCTGGTCGAGGTCCGTCCGCGGCGCGTCGGCGGCGCGACCTATCAGGTGCCGATGGAGGTGCGTCCCGATCGCCGCCAGGCGATGGCGATGCGCTGGCTGATCACGTTTGCGCGCGCGCGCAGCGGCCACTCGATGGAAGAGAAGCTGGCCAACGAGCTGCTGGATGCATCCAACAACACGGGAGCGACGATTAAGAAGCGTGAGGACACGCACAAGATGGCGGAAGCCAATAAAGCGTTCGCTCATTATCGTTGGTAAGCAACTAAACTAGCATCATGGCCACACGCGAATATCCGCTGGAACGCACGCGGAACATCGGCATTGCAGCCCATATCGATGCAGGCAAAACGACCTGCACCGAGCGGATTCTCTTTTTCACCGGACGCGTCCACAAAATGGGCGAGGTCCACGACGGCGCCGCGACGATGGACTGGATGGTCCAGGAGCAAGAGCGCGGCATCACGATCACCTCGGCGGCGACCGCGACGACGTGGCGCGACACGCGCATCAACATCATCGACACGCCGGGTCACGTGGACTTTACGGTCGAGGTGGAGCGCTCGCTGCGTGTGCTCGACGGCCTGGTCGCGCTCTTCGATTCGGTCGCAGCAGTCCAGCCGCAGTCCGAGACCGTTTGGCGCCAAGCCAACAAGTACAAAGTCCCGCGCATCGTCTTCGTCAATAAGATGGACCGCGTCGGGGCCGATTTCTTCAATGTAATGGAGAAGATTCGCGAGCGCCTGGGGGCGCGCGCGGTGCCGATCCAAGTGCCGATCGGAGCCGAAGACGGCTTCAAAGGCGTCGTCGACCTGTTCACGATGAAGAAGATCGTCTATACCGACGATCTAGGCTCGACGCTCGTGCACGAAGACGTGGACGGCGAGCTCAAAGAGCTGGCACAGGAGTGGCGTCAGCACTTGGTCGAGGCGATCGCCGAACAAGACGACGAGCTGCTGGAGATGTTCTTCGAGGGCAAAGAGCTGCCGATCGATCGCATGAAGAAAGCCTTACGCAAGGCAACGATCGAGGGCACGGTGCTGCCGATGCTCTGCGGGTCGGCGTTTAAGAACAAGGGCATCCAGCCGCTGCTCGACGCGATCGTCGAGTACATGCCTTCGCCGCTCGAGGCCAAGCCGATCGTCGGTCGCAATCCGAAGACCGGTGATGAGGTCGTTCGCACGCCGAGCGACGACGAGCCATTCTGTGCGCTCGCCTTCAAGATCGCAACCGATCCCTACGGAAACTTAACGTACTTCCGCGTCTACTCGGGCGTGCTGAACAAAGGCAGCTACGTATCGAATTCGCGCACCGGGCGCAAGGAGCGCATCGGGCGCATTCTGCGGATGCACGCGAACCATCGTGAGGATATCGATTCGATCGGCGCCGGCGACATCGCGGCGGCGGTGGGGCTGAGCGACACCCGCACCGGCGACACGCTCTGCGACGAGCGCGCGCCGATCACGCTCGAGTCGATCACCTTCCCGGAGCCGGTGATCTCGCAGGCGATCGAGCCGCGCAGCAAGGCCGACCAGGACAAGCTGGGCTTAGCACTCACGCGCCTCGCGCAGGAGGACCCCACCTTCCGGATGCGCACCGACGAGGAGACGCAGCAGACGATCATCG
>JASHXG010000274.1 GCA_030043675.1 Vulcanimicrobiota bacterium | reverse complement strand
CGCGATCCGCGCACTTCGTAGCTCGAGGCGAACGGACCGGATTTGACGATCGTCGCGTCGCTAAAACGTCCCGAATTGTTGAGAAGCATGATGGGATGCCCGAAAGCAGTTTCAGTCGAGCGACCACTACTGACAAGGGCGTTGCATGCGACAAGAATTGGAATCAGAACCAAGAGCGACACGAAGCGAAGTTGTTTTGCCCGGCACATGCGCGTCCGGTCTCCTCCCAGACATCAGTCGAAGCAGACGATGGGCTTGACGATGCGCGCGGCGGCCAGGTCGCGGTAGGCGCGCGGAACGTCGTCCAGCCGCACCAGCGTGGCATCGATCTTCGCGACCGTTACGACGCCGCCTTCGACTAAAGCAAGCGCTGCGCGCGTCTCCTCGGGCCCACAGGAGTAACTTCCCACCACGCGCAGGTCGTCGAAATAGAGCCGCTCAGCGTCGAGCTCCAGGTCCGTGCCCGGCTCGAGAGGCGTGAACATCACGACGTTGCCGCCGGGCGCCGCCGCGGCGAGCGCGGCGCGCATCGCCGAGGGCGTGCCCGGTCCGCAGATCACGACGTCGGCGCCACGCCCCAAATGCTGCAACGCCTCCTCGGGCGCAAAGGCGACGGCTCCGTTGCGCTCCGCCAACGCGCGGCGTTGCGCGATGAAGTCGCTCGCGAAGACGCGCGCTCCCAACGCGCCGCCCGCCAGAACGTGCAGCTGCCCCATGACCCCTAGGCCGATGACGTAGAGCGTGTCGCCTGCGGCGACGCCGCCGCGGCGCAACGACTTGACCACGCACGCCAGCGGCTCGACGAGCGAGGCGTCCGCGAAGGAGACGCTCTCGGGCAGATGCAGCGTGTCGGACTGATTCTCGCGCGCCACGCGAAAGAACTCGGCGATCCCGCCCGGATCGATCTTCGACCGTCGCCACCCGGCGCACTGGACGTAATCGGCGCGCGCGCAGGCGTCACACGCAAAGCACGGAGCGTGATGGTGCACGAAGACGCGATCGCCGAGAGCGAAGGGCCGCCCCTCCCGGTCCCGCGCCGCCCGTCCGCCGATCGCGGCAACGACGCCGGCCGGCTCGTGACCGAGCACGAGCGGCGCCTTGCGCTTGATGTACCACGCCATGACGTCACCGCTGCAAATGCCGCTCGCCATGGTGCGCACCAACAGCTCGCCCTCGGCTAGCTCGGGAACGTCGCGCTGCTCGATGCGCAAATCGTCGACGTCGTAGAGCACGGCGGCACGCATCGTTTGCGGCGTCATGGCTCGATCAGCACCTTCATGCCCTCGCCGGCATCGAGCTTCGCGAAAGCCTCGACGATCTCGGCGAGCGGATAGGCGTGCGAGATCAGGCGCGGCAACGGCAGCGCGTGCGCCGCGATCAGCTCGTAGGCGCGCCGCACGTCGGCCGGCGTGAAGTGAAACGGCGCCATCAGTCGCACCTCGTCGTAATGCAGGCGTGCGGCGAGAAACGAAACGCGCGCCTCGCCCGGCAGCCCCGCAAAGAACGAGACGCAGCCGCCGCGCCGCACCAGCGACGGCGCCAACTCCCACATCGCCTCGCTCCCGGTGCAGTCGATCGCGGCGTCCGCCCCGCGCCCGCCCGTGCGTTCCAGCAGCACTTGCGCGATCGACGACGCAGAGCCATCGACGCTGTCGAGACCGAGGTCGCGCGCCAGCGCCAAGCGTTCCGGGCGTCGCCCGAAGAGCACGGCCGCGATGCCTGCCTCGCGGAGCAGCAGGGCGTGCAGAATTCCAAAGCCGCCGTTGCCCAAAATCGCCACCGTCGCATCGGGCGCCGGCGCCAGCAACGCGAGCGAATGGACGACGCAGGCCAACGGCTCGAGGAACGCGGCTTCGGTATACGTGACGCCGTCCGGTTTGTGAAAGCAGTTTTGCCGCACGATGCGCGCGGGCACCTCGATGTAATCCGAGTACGCGCCCAGGATCATGGCCGGCATCACCGATTCGCAGAGCTCTTGCTGCGCGTGCCGGCACCAGAAACATTCCCCGCATGGGGCCGTGTGCACGCACATCACCGGGTCTCCGGGCGCAAAGGCGGTCACGCCCGCGCCCACCGACGCGACGTCGCCGGAGAACTCGTGACCGAAACGCGTCGGCATCGGCATCTTCGGATGGCCGCGCCGGTAGGTCTTCAAATCCGTCCCGTCGGTGAGCGCGGCGCGGACGCGCACGACGATTCCTCCCGGCGGCGCTGCCGGCACGCCCTCTTCGCGCAGCTCGATGCGTTTCGGCGCGACCAGCACCGCGACGCGGGACGAAGTGAGACCGCTCACGCGCGTGAATCCGCTAGGCACGCCAGCAGCGCCGCGCGGATCGGCTCCGGTAACGGGCGGCTCTTCTTGGTCGCGCCGTCGATCGCCGCGACCACAAAAGTAAGGGCTGCACCCGCCTGACCGCTGCGTTCGTTGAAGACGACCGTCTGCCAGCGCACGCTCGATCCTCCGACGCGTTCGATGTGCGTGCGCATCCGCAGCCAATCGCTCATGAAGGCGGGCGCGTAGTATTCGGCTTCGACCCGAACGCGCGGCAGCCAGAAGGCGTA
>JASHXG010000273.1 GCA_030043675.1 Vulcanimicrobiota bacterium | reverse complement strand
CGTTCGTTCTCGTCCTCGAGGGATCGATCGCCAATGAGGAGATAAAGAAAGAAGGGTACTTTACCGGCTTTGGCAACGCACCCGGCAGCGACCAGCCGATTACATTCAGCGGTTGGATCGATCGCTTGGCGCCGAAAGCGTGGGCGGTTCTAGCGGCCGGCACGTGCGCGACCTATGGCGGCATCCATGGGATGGCGGGAAATCCGACCGGAGCCATGGGCATTCTCGATTACCTTGGATGGGACTGGAAATCGAGCGCCGGCGTACCGATCGTCTGCGTGCCCGGCTGCCCCACCCAGCCCGACAATCTTTCGGAGACGATTCTCTACCTGCTCTGGCAGGCCGCGGGCCGAGCACCGATGATTCCGCTCGACGAAGCGGGTCGTCCGACCTGGCTGTTCGGCAATACCGTTCATGAAGGCTGCGATCGTGCCGGCTACTACGAGCAGGGGCAGTTCGCAGGCGATTACGACTCGCCGCATTGTCTCGTCAAGCTCGGATGTTGGGGACCGGTTGTTAAGTGCAATGTCCCCAAGCGCGGATGGATGGGTGGCGTCGGCGGGTGTCCTAACGTCGGAGGGATTTGCATCGGCTGCACGATGCCCGGATTCCCGGACAAGTTCATGCCTTTCATGGACGAGCCACCAGGCGGCAAACTCTCATCAACGATCAGCACCGCTTACGGTACGGTCATCAAAGCGTTGCGCAACTTTACCACCGCGACCGTTGATAAGGAGCCGAGCTGGCGCCATAAAGGCAAGAAACTGACGACCGGATACACTCGCGGCTGAGAGGAGCGATCTGAGCATGGCTATCAAAGATCTTCCCGGAACGGATACCGGAAAGCAGCCCACGCGACTCGTCGAGATGTCTTGGGATCCGATTACTCGGATCGTGGGAAGCCTCGGAATCTACACGAAGATCGACTTTCAGCAGAAGAGAGTCGCGGAGTGCCACGCGACGTCGTCGATCTTCCGGGGCTACAGCATCTTCATGCGCGGCAAGGACCCGCGCGACGCCCACTTCATTACGTCCCGAATTTGCGGAATATGCGGCGACAACCACTGCGTCTGCTCCGTCTACGCGCAGAATATGGCGTTTGGCGTGCGACCGCCGGCGATGGGCGAATGGATCATGAACCTCGGCGAGGCCGCGGAGTACATGTTCGATCATAACATCTTCCAAGAGAATCTCGTCGGGGTCGACTATTGCGAGCAGATGGTTCGAGAGACGAACCCCAGCGTGTGGGAGAAGGCCAAGAAGACCGAGGCGCCCCACGCGGGCATCCACGGGTACAAGACGATCGCCGACATCATGACGGCGTTGAATCCGTTCACTGGCGATTTTTACCGGCAGGCCCTGCAGATTAGCCGCTACACGCGCGAGATGTTCTGCTTGATGGAAGGGCGTCACGTGCACCCGTCGACGCTCTATGCGGGAGGCACCGGAACCGTCGCCACTCAACAGCTCTTTACCGACTACTATGCGCGCCTGATGCGCTACGTCGAGTACATGAAGGTTTGCGTGCCGCTGCACGACGACCTTTTTGATTTCTGGTATCAAGCGCTGCCGGGCTACGAGCATAACGGCGAGCGCCGGATCCTGTTGGGCTGCTGGGGTGCCTTCCAAGATCCCGACCATTGCGACTTCCAGTATAAGAACATGACGAACTGGGGTCGTAAGATGTTCGTGACCCCGGGCGTGGTCGTTGACGGCAAACTAGTCACCAACGATTTGGTTGCGATCAATCTCGGCATTCGAATTCTCCTCGGGCATTCGTACTACGACGATTGGGAAAACGAGGAGACGTTCGTGCCCAAGGACCCGCTCGGAAACGACGTCGACCGCCGCCATCCATGGAACATGCACACGCTGCCGACGCCTAAAAAGCGGGATTTCGACGGCAAGTACAGTTGGGTGATGTCGCCGCGCTGGTTCGATGGAAAGGACCATCTTGCGCTCGACACCGGCGGCGGCGCGATTGCGCGCATGTGGTCGACGGCGCTCTCGGCGCTCGTCGACATGGGCGGTTATATCAAAGCCACCGGAACCAGCGTCGTGATCAATCTGCCGAAGAGCGCGCTGAGCGGTCCCGTTACTTTCGAGTGGAAGGTGCCGAAGTGGTCGAACACGCTGGAGCGCAATCGCGCCCGGACGTACTATCAGGCCTACTCGGCCGCTGCGGCGCTCTACTTCCTGGACAAGGCATTTGCCGAGCTGCAAGCGGGCCGGACGCGTTCTTGGGAACCATTCACGGTTCCCAAGGAGGGAATCGGCTGCGGTTTCACCGAGGCCGTCCGCGGCGTGCTCTCGCATCACATGGTGATTCGTGACGGGAAGATCGCGAACTATCATCCCTGGCCGCCCACGCCCTGGAATGGCAATCCGCGCGACATCTATGGGACGCCGGGCCCGTATGAAGATGCGGTTCAGAACACGCCGATCTTCGAAGAGAACGGTCCGGACTCGTTTAAGGGCATCGACATCATGCGCGCGGTACGCAGCTTCGATCCCTGTCTGCCCTGCGGCGTGCACATGTACCTCGGCGAAGGCAAGACCATTGAAACGGTGCATTCACCGCTCGCGCCGTTCGGCGGCTGACGAGCGGTGAAGCGGTTGGACGAGTTGCTCGCGGAATTCGATTTGGAGGCAACGACCGATCGAAACCGCGAACGCGCAGAAGAACTCGTTCGGACCATCCTGTCGCTCTACGGCGACGCCCTCGATCGCTTACTTACGATCGCTCACGCCGAGCTTAGGGATCGGTCGGACGCTTTTTTTGCGCGCCTCTGCGAGGACGAGCTGGTCGAAAGCGTTCTTTGCCTGCACGGACTACATCCTATCGCTGTAGAGGAGCGCGTCCAAGAAGCGATGGAGTCAGTGTTGCCTTATATCAAATCGCACAAAGGCAATATGGCAATCTCGCGCATCGAGGGCGATATCGTCTACCTCCGTCTCGAGGGGAGCTGCGACGGCTGCCCGGCGTCGGCAACGACGCTCAAGCTAGCCGTAGAGCGTGCAATCTTGGAGCGCGTTCCCGAGATTCGCGAAGTCCGCGCCGAGGATGCCGTTCCGGCGTAGCGGGCTAGAACACGATGGACCATGCGGGCAAGGAGAACGTCGCGCTGCTGCAGGCGATGCTGCGTAAACGACCGCCGGTGGGCGAGCGCTGCGATTTTTGCTCCGTACCGCTCACTCCGGAACATAGTCACGTCGTCGAACTCGCGGCCCGGCGAATTCTCTGCTCCTGCCGCCCGTGCTACATCGTTTTCCAGCCGGAAGGAGCCGCGGGGGGCAAGTACCGGACCGTGCCGGACCGCTACGAAGAAATCCCGGATTTCGTGGTTAGCGACGCGCAGTGGGATGCGCTCGCCATTCCAATCGGCTTGGCCTTCTTCTTTTATAATTCGATCGAGCAGCGAATGGTCGCTCAATATCCAAGTCCGGCCGGCGCGACCGAATCGTTGTTGCCGCTCGAGGCGTGGAGCGAAATTGC
>JASHXG010000272.1 GCA_030043675.1 Vulcanimicrobiota bacterium | reverse complement strand
TATCGACGGCCAGCGGCGTCAGCACCGGAAAGACCGTTTCGTCGAACGTGCGCTCGAGAGCCGCCTGCGTCTCCTCATCGAGGTCGACGATCTGCGTCAGGACGATCCCTTCGCGCTCCAGCGCCGGCAGCAGCTCGTCGTTGAGCACCCGCATCTGTCGTGGGAGCGATTCGCGCAGGCGCTCCGAGATCGCCGCCAGGTGCTCGACCGGCAGACGCCCGTCTTCGGAGCGCCGTACGATTTGCGCGTCGATCTGCTGTTTGATCGCGGCCACGCGAATCATGAAGAACTCGTCGAGATTGGTTCCGTAGATCGCGACGAACTTCAACCGCTCGAGCAGTGGATTGCGGGGATCGAGGGCTTCTTCGAGGACCCGATCGTTGAACTGCAGCCACGACAACTCGCGGCTGATATAGAGTGACGGGTCATCGAGTGACGCAACGGGGAGCGTTTCGGGCGCCGACTGCGGCTGCATAACCATTGAGACCCCTGCTTTAGCCGCGTCGACCGGGTTTCGCCTCCTGAACGGGAAAAGTCGGCGAACATGAGCGACCTCGCGATGCACGTCGCGCAGCACCTCGCGCTGGCTGCTTCGGCGCTGAGCCTCGCGCTCATCGCCGGCCTGCCGCTTGGCGTGCTCGCGGCCGAATCGTCGGCGCTCCGCGGTGTCGTCTTAGCGCTGGCGGGCATCGGCCGAACCCTTCCGAGCCTCGCCGTGCTGATGCTGCTGCTGCCATGGCTGGGCGTTGGAGCGGCCCCGGCGATCGTCGCGCTCGCGTTGTTGGCGATCCCGCCGATCGTGATCGGCGTCGATCTCGGCATTCGCGGGGTTCCAGCCTCAGCGCTCGACGCGGCCGCAGGGATGGGCATGACGGCGGTGCAGCGCTTCGCGCGGGTCGTGGTCCCGCTCGCCTTGCCGCTCTCCTTCGTCGGCCTGCGCACGGCGGCGACCGAAACGATCGCCAGCGCCACGCTGGCGACCTTTATCGGCGCGGGCGGACTGGGCGACGAGATCGTGCGCGGCCTGCAAACCGACGACCTCGCATCGCTCGCGGCGGGCGCGCTCACGGTCGCGCTGCTAGCGTTGAGCGTCGACCTTGCTCTCAGTGCCGCGGGGCGGCTGATCGCGGCGCGAACGTGAATCGCGCTCGAGCTTTGCTGCTGGTTGGTGCGAGTCCGTTGCTGGCGCGCTGTAGCTTGCCCGGCTCGACGCTGGGGGTCGGCTCGAAAAACTTCACCGAATCGTTCGTGATCGCCGAGATCTATGCGCAGGCGCTCGAAGCCGCCGGTTTGCGCGTCGACCGCCTCTTCAACCTGGGTTCGACGCAGATCGCCATCGCCGCGATGCAGCGCGGCAACATCGATCTCTATCCCGAATATACCGGAACCGCGCTCATCGACGTGCTCCACCACGCGCCGATCCACGACCCTCGTCTCGCTTTCGAAACGGTCGCGCGCGAATTCGAACGGCGCTACGGCATCATTTGGCTGGATCCCGCACCCATGAACAACTCGCAGGCGCTTGCGACGACGCGAGCGGTCGCCGCGCGTTACCATCTCGAAACGCTCTCCGACGTGGCGCGGGCCGCGCCGCATCTGCGCCTGGCGACGATCCAAGAGTTTCTCGCCCGGGCCGACGGTTTGCCGGGCCTTCAGAAGTTCTACGGCGGTTTTCGCTTCCTCGAGGTGCGCACGTACGATATCGCGCTCAAGTATCAAGCGCTGCTGACCGGCAAAGCGGAGGTGGCCAGCGCCTTTACGACCGATGGCGCGATCGACGTGGATGCACTCCTGTTGCTACGCGACGATCGCCAATTCTGGTCGGCTTATAACGTCGCACCGATCGTGCGCCAAGCGGCGCTTACGGCGCACCCGCGCTTGGCGCAGATCCTCAACGCCGTCTCGCCGGCAATCACCGATCGCGCCGCCCGCGCCATGAACGCCGCGGTCGAGAACGATCAGCAGGACCCTGCCGACGTGGCAGCCGCGTTCTTGAGCGAGCACGGGACGGCAAAAAAGTGACTGGGGCCCCAATCGTGTTCGAGGGTGCCACGGTGCGCTATCCCGGTTCGGATCGCAGCGCCATCGAGGACGTGTCGTTCGAGGTGGGCGGGGGCGAACTGGTAGTACTGCTGGGACCGTCGGGTTGCGGGAAGTCGACGCTGTTGCGCACCGTCAACCGCTTGGTGCCGCTCGACGCCGGACGCGTTCTCGTCGACGGCCACGACGTCGCCGAGGCAGATCCGGTCGAGCTGCGCCGCAGCATCGGCTACGCGATACAGGCAGTCGGACTCTTCGCGCACATGACGGTCGCACAAAATATCGCGGTCGTGCCGGGATTGCTCGGATGGAACGGCGATCAAATCGCGCAGCGCGTCGACCAGCTGCTGATCCTGGTCGACCTCGACCCGGCGCGTTACCGGAGTCGACGGCCGAGCCAGCTGTCCGGCGGCGAAGCGCAGCGCGTCGGCGTTGCCCGCGCGATTGCGGCGCGACCGCGAGCCCTTCTGATGGACGAACCCTTCGGCGCCGTCGACGCGCTGGTGCGCGCCGGATTGCAGCGCGAGCTGGCTGCCATCGTTCGCGAGCTAAAAACGACGACGCTCTTCGTGACGCATGACGTCGAGGAAGCCTTTCGCCTCGCCGACCGCATCGTGGTGCTGCGCGCCGGACGGGTCGAGCAGGTCGCGGCACCACTCGATCTCCTCGAGCGGCCCGCCACCGAGTACGTGCGTGAGCTCGTTCATGCCGGCGACGACGTCTATCGGCGTTACTTCATGCACGCTCGCCGCGAGCTCGAGCGCGAGTCCCGATGACCTATATCGCCGGCCATCCGCTGCGCGTCGCGCTCCTGGCCGCCGCCCATTTGCAGCTGGTCGCGCTCGCGCTCGTCGTCGCGTTGGCGATTGCCTTGCCGTTGGGACTCTATGCGGCGCGCCATCCGCGCGCCTCGCCCTGGCTGCTCGGCACGCTGGGTGCGATCTATACCATTCCGAGCCTTGCACTGCTGGCGGTGCTCGTTGCCTGGTTTGGCCTGGGCTTCACGCCGATCTTCATCGCGCTCGTCGTCTACGCGCAGTTCATGCTGGCCCGCAACATCGCGGCCGGCATCACCGGCGTCGATCGCGCGCAGGTCGACGCGGCTCGCGGACTCGGGATGTCGGCGCTGCAAACGTTGCTGCGGGTTGAGGTGCCGCAGGCTTTGCCGGTCTTCATCGGGGGCATTCGCATCGCGGCGATCGCACTGATCGCCATCGCCACGCTTGGCGGCTACGTCGGCGGGAAGGGTCTGGGCGTGCTGATCTTCAACGGCTTGACGCTGCATCAGCC
>JASHXG010000271.1 GCA_030043675.1 Vulcanimicrobiota bacterium | reverse complement strand
GATCACCGATGGTGTTGCGCGGATCAAACTGGGGTTGGCCAAGGAGCTGCGTCTCGGGAATCTCGACGCGCAACGCGACTGGGGATACGCCGGCGATTACGTGCGCGCGATGTGGCTGATGCTGCAGCAGGATCGGCCCGACGATTACGTCATCGCGACCGGCCGAACGCACAGCGTGCGCGACTTCGCGCGGATCGCCTTCGAGGTTGCGGGACTCGGCTCGTTCGAGCCGTACGTCGTGATCGATCCGCGGTTCGTGCGTCCGGCCGAAGTCGATTTGTTGATCGGCGACCCGAGCAAGGCGAAGCGGCAACTCGGCTGGACACCCGAGGTTAGCTTCGAGCAGCTGGTCGAGATGATGGTGCGAGCCGACATCGATCGGCTCTCCGAGCGCGTGCGCACGTAAAGGAACGGGCGGCTTCGATGCGGGCGCTGGTGACCGGCGCGAGCGGATTCGTCGGCCGCTATCTGGTCGCCGAGCTGCGCCGCTCGGGCGCCGAGGTCTTGGCGTGCGGCGGACCGCACGACGGCGCGCACGGCTACTTTCCGCTCGATCTCGGCGATATCGAGACGATGCGCGCGGCGCTCGAACGCGGGCGCCCAACGGTCGTCTTCCACCTGGCCGCGCAGACCTTCGTGCCGGCGTCGCTTGCCGCGCCGATGGAGAGCTACGAGATCAACGCCATCGGGAGCGCGCGGCTGGCGGCCGCGATTCGCGAATATGCAGCGAGCGCTCCGCCGCCGCGCCTGCTCTTTACCAGCTCGGCCGAAGTCTATGGCCGGCGCGGGGGCGACGAACTTCCGTTACGCGAGAACATCGATCTGCGCCCGGCGAATCCGTACGCTGCGAGCAAAGCCGCCGCCGAAGCGATCCTCTTGGCCGAGGCGCGCAGCTTCGGGCTCGACGTGGTCGTCGCGCGCGCCTTCAATCACATCGGTCCCGGACAGGACGAACGCTTCGCGGTGCCCTCACTGGCGGCTCAGCTGGCACGCATCGCCGCCGGCGCGCCGCCGCAGCTGCTGGTCGGAAACCTGACGGCGGCCCGCGATTTTCTCGACGTGCGCGACGTCGTGAACGCCTATATTGCACTCGCGCGCGACGGTGAGCGCGGCGAAATCTACAACGTCTGCAGCGGCGGCGCGGTCACGATTCGCGACATCTTGCGCGAGCTAATTGCGATCGCGCACGTGCCGGTCGAGGTCCGCGAGGATCCGGCCCGGATGCGGCCGGCCGACGTACCGATTCTCGTAGGCAGCCCGGAGAGACTGCGCGCGCGCACCGGCTGGCAGCCGCAGCTGACGCTCGTCCGTTCGCTGCGCGACATCTACGTCGCCGCGCGCGACCCCTCAATTCGATAAGCGATCGCGCACGGCGCGCAGATCGCTCACGACCTCCCCGGCGCGAAGCGAGCGCAGATACTCCTCGGTGCGAATGCCGCACGTTACGAGGTAGAGCCGTGAGCCGACGGCGTTCGCGGCAACCGCATCGACTTCGGTATCGCCGACCCACACCGACGCGTGCGGATCGATGCCGCTGGCGGCGGCGGCTGCCGCCTTTCCTTCGCCGCCGAGCGCCGAGTCGGAGACGACGACACGCTCGAAGAAGCGCCGCAGCCCCAAACTCTCGAGTTCCGCGTGGAGACCCGCGACGTTGCTGCGCAGCGTCGCCAGACAGAGGCGCGCTCCGCCTGCGACCCATGACGAAAGAACGTCGAAAACCCAGGGGTGCACCGCATCGAGCGCCAGATACCCCGGTTGCTCGACGAGAGCGATCCACGAGCGCATCAGGTCGCTGCCGTCACCGCCGGCGCCGCTGCGCTGGAAGAGCGTCGTACCCTTTACGCGTTGCCGCTTGAGCTCCCAGTACTCCTCACGCGCCAACGGATGGAGCTCGCGGCTGCGGCAGAGGTCGAGATAGCAGGCGTAGTGTCGCATCTTGCATTCGAGGATCGGCCCGTCGAGGTCCAAGAAAATCGTGTTGCTATGCGATGAGGCGCTCATCTGTGGCTGGGCCCGTTACCGATGCCCGCGCAGCTATCCTCCCGCAGGAGATCTGCGCAAAGGGGCCCGGTGGAAGCGCGGGTAAGATTGACGCGCACCTTATGGACGAACCGAGTGACGATTCGCTTGCGGCATTCGTCTTCAAGAACCGCGGGGCGCTGCTTGCCGTACCGGCATTGGCGTTGGCCGCTTTCGGCCGGCCGAGCGCATCGAGCATCACGGCCGGATTGCCGCTGGCGATTGCCGGCGAACTGTTGCGTTGCTGGGCCGTGGGATACTCCGGCGTGACCACGCGTAACGACGCCGTCGAGGCACCGAAGCTCATCACCGGCGGTCCGTACGCATACGTACGCAACCCGCTCTATCTCGGCAACTTCATTACCGCAACCGGCTTTGCGGTCGCGTTTACCGGAAAGAACGCGCCGCTCGTCCGCTGCGCGCTCGTCCTCGGCTCGCTGGCCGCGATGGCTGCGGTCTACGCCACGATCGTTCCGCACGAGGAAGCTTTTTTGCGTTCGAAATTCGGCCAAGAGTTCGAGCGTTATTGCGAACGCGTGCCGCCGATCGTTCCGCAGTTGGAGCCGATGCCCGACGGCACCGGTGAATGGCATTCGGACGTCATCGCGGCGGCCGAAAGAACGACGTTCCTCACGTTTGGCGCGATGCTGGCGGCCCTGGCGCTGCGGGCGCTGCGGGCGTAGGAAGCCGGAGCGATGGCGGTTCGCACGCGCCTGCTGCTGGCACTGATCGCCACCGCGCTGGTCGCCGTGCTCGAGTTCGCGGGGGGCGCGCTCTCAGGCAGCCTTGCGTTGATCAGCGATGCCGTCCACGTCTGCATGGACGTTTTCGCGCTGGCATTGGCATTGGCCGCGTCAATCGGCGCGACGCTGCCGGCCGATCGGCGCCGGACCTTCGGCTATGGACGCGTCGAAGTCCTCGGCGCGCTCGTCAACGGCACGTTGCTGCTGGTCGCGACGGTCGCGATCGTCTATTTCGCGATCCGGCGTTTCGCGGCGCCCGTCGAGCCGCATGCGGCGACGATGACCCTCATCGCCGCGATCGGTCTGGCCGTAAATGTCGGGGTCGGCAGCCTGCTCAAACCCGAAGGGAAGCACGACTTGAACGTGCGCGCCGCGCTCTACCACGTGCTGGGCGATGCGCTCGGCGCGCTGGCGGTGATCGCAGGCGGCATCATCATCTGGCTGACGCACGCCGCTTGGATCGATCCGCTCCTCTCGCTGTTCGTCGCCGCGATCATCGTGGCCGGCGTCGTCCGCGTGCTGCGCGACGCGACCAACGTGCTGCTCGAAAGCGCTCCGGAGAATGTCGATTCCGCCGACCTTACCAAGCACATCGAGCAGGTCGGCGGCGTCGCCGGCGTTCACGACTTGCACGTTTGGTCGATCGGGAGCGGATCGCATGCGCTCTCGGCGCACGTGCTGCTCGACGACCGGCGCTTGAGTCAAGCGACGGACGTATTGCGCGAGATCGACACGTGCCTGCAAGAGCACTTCGGAATCGCGCACGTCACCATTCAGTTCGAGTGCGACGACTGCCCGGTGGTGGTACGGCATTGATCGCACGCGGCACGTTGACCCTCGGGCTGGTCGTGATTGCGCTGGTCGCGTGTTCGGGAGCCAGGCCGCCGCAGGCTCCGTTGATATCTCCGCCCGGCGGCGCCCCGCCGGTGACGCCGCCCCCGCGCGTGGTTCGCCGGCACATCAAGCACGTCGTCATCATCGTGCAGGAGAATCGCAGCTTCGATAATTTCTTCCACGGCTTCAAAGGTGCACAATACGCGACGTACGGTTACACGCACGACGGCACCAAGGTGGCACTGCGTCCGATGGGCATGCCGGGGATCAATATCTCGCACGGCTTTGGCGACGCGGTCAACGATTGGGACTCGGGGCGAATGGATCGCTTCGATGAGAATCCAATTGGCCCGGGCCAGCAGGCCGGAACCTATGCTTACCAGTACGTCGAGCAAAAGTACATCGAGCCGTACTGGACGATGGCAAAACGCTACGTTCTAGCCGATCACATGTTTCCGACGATGTTCGGCGGGAGCTTCACCGCCCATCTGGATCTCATTGCAAGCACTACCAATCTCGCAGTGCTCCTATCCGAGGTCGACACGCCCGATGCGGAGCCGTGGGGTTGCGACGCGCCGTCCGGAACGAAGACTTCGGTCCTCGAGTCGACGCGTCAGGAGATCGTGAACGGCGGACCGTTCCCGTGCTTTACGCAGTTCGGAACGATGGCCGATACGCTCGACGACGCCGGCATCTCGTGGGCGTACTATGCGCCTGCGATCGCCGATGCCGGCGGAAGGGTATGGTCGGAGTTCGATGCCATCGCGAGCGTGCGTCACGGCCGCGACTGGACGCGCGACGTGATCTCGCCGCCGTCGCGCGTACTGCAAGACGCCGCCGATGGAAAGTTGCGGGACGTGTCCTGGGTGATTCCGGACGCTGCCGATTCGGATCATCCGGGCGAGGGCACCAGCGGGCCGTCGTGGGTCGCCTCCGTCGTCAACGCAATCGGCGAGAGCCCGTATTGGAAATCGTCGGCGATCGTCGTCGTATGGGACGATTGGGGCGGCTGGTACGATAGCGTGCCGCCGCCGCAGCCCGACTTCCGCGGGTTGGGGATCCGTGTGCCTTGCATCATCATCTCGCCCTACGCGAAGCACGGCTACGTGTCGCACACCGACTACGAGTTCGGCAGCATTCTCAAGTTCGTTGAAGAGGCGTTCGGGCTTCCGTCGCTTGCATCGTTGGGACGCGGCAGCGGTTATAGCGACGTGCGCGCCAATAGCATCAGCGATAGCTTCGACTTTAAGCAGAAGCCCGCGCCGTTTCAACCGATCGCGGCTAGCCTCGAACCTTCCTACTTCCTCACCCGCCCGCCGTCGCTTCAGCCCCCCGACGACCAGTGACGGCCTGCTAGGGCAAGGACGGCCGCCCGCGCGGGCGAAGTCCGACGCGCTATGACTCTGCAGAATTCCAAGACGGTCGTGCTGTCGATGGCGCGCACGCCGTTCGGCAAGCTCGGGGGAGCACTCGCTCCGCTGTCGGCGACCAGTCTCGGTGCGGTCGCGTTGACCGCCGCGATCGACCGCGCCAAACTTGATCCTTCCGAGATCGAACATGCGATCTTCGGCGAAGTCGTCCAAGCCGGCGTCGGCCAGAATCCGGCCCGGCAAGTCGTTTTTAAGTCCGGACTCGCCAAAACGGTCACGGCCGAGACCGTGAACAAAGTTTGCGCGTCGGGTTTGCTGGCGGTCGTCAACGCGATGCGTTCGATCAATGCCGGAGCGAACCGGGTCGTGGCGGCCGGCGGCATGGAATCGATGTCGAACGCGCCCTATTTGCTGCGCGACGCTCGCTGGGGGTATCGGTTCGGTGACGGAACGCTCGTCGACGCGATGATTTATGATGGCCTCTGGGATCAATACTTTCCGATGACGATGGCCGCGCAGGGCAGCAAGGTCGCAACCGAGCTGGGTTTGACGCGCGAAGAGCAAGACCGCTTCGCGCTCGAAAGCCATCATCGCGCCGCTCGCGCGCACGACGCCGGTCACTTTGCGGACGAAATCGTTCCGGTAAAAGTCGCTAGCAAGGCCAAGGGCAAGGTAGTGGTCGATCGACTTCCCGAACGCGGCAGCGTGCGCGTTCCCGCCGCGGTCGGCGCGGCCGGTCAACTCTGGGAACACGAGCCCAGTCCCGAGTTTACGCTTCAGTACGAATCCTA
Source organism: Vulcanimicrobiota bacterium (assembly GCA_030043675.1). Classification (GTDB taxonomy): domain Bacteria; phylum Vulcanimicrobiota; class Vulcanimicrobiia; order Vulcanimicrobiales; family Vulcanimicrobiaceae; genus Cybelea. Next base: position 2,699 of record JASHXG010000271.1, on the reverse strand, counting down.
CGCGCCGTTCGTCACCGGCGACATGCCGCACGTCGTCGTCGATCGCGACGAAGCCGTGCGCGCCGACGCGAGCCTGGAAGCGCTGGGCAAGCTCAAGCCGATCGAGCGCGACGGAACGATCACTGCGGGCAACGCTCCCGGCGTCAACGACGGCGCCGGCGCGCTGATCCTAGCCGATGCCGAGTACGCCGCGCGGGAAGGACGCGAAGCGCTGGCGACGATCGTCGATCACGCGACCGCCGCCTGGGACTCGCCTTACATCTGTCTGACGCCCGCGATGGCGGCGCAAAAGCTTCTCGACCGCAATGGTTTGCAGCGCAGCGATATCGCCGTCTGGGAGATCAACGAAGCCTTCTCCGCGGTCGCCATCACGTCGGCGCGGCGCATCGGTTTGGACGAAAGCGCCATCAATCAGTTCGGCGGCGCGGTCGCGATGGGGCACCCGATCGGTGCATCGGGCGCGCGCATCATTGCGACCGTCATCAATCAGCTGCGCAAACGCGGCGGCGGATTGGGCGTCGCCTCGATTTGCTCGGGCGGCGGCCAAGGCGACGCGCTCCTGATAGCCGTGTGATCGCAGCCACGGGCGCGCAGTTCGAGCTCACCGGCGAGCAGCGCGCGATCGGTGCGCTGGCGGCCGAGGTCGCGCGGCGTGAGATCGCTCCATTCGTCGCGCAATGGGATCGCGATCACGTCTTTCCGCGCGAGCTTTATCGCAAGCTGACCGACGCGGGCATCATGGGCATCTTGGTACCCGAAGCCTACGGCGGCGCCGGCGCCGACTACGTCTCGTATGCGCTCGCGATCGAGGAGCTGGCGCGCGTCGACGCCGGCACGGCGGTGACCGTCTCGGTCCATACGATGATTTGCTCGGCGATTCTGCGCTTGGGCAGCGACGAGCAGAAGGCGCGCTGGCTGCGCGAGCTCGCCGCAGGCGACGTCATCGCCGGCTTTGCGCTGACCGAATCGGACGCCGGCTCGGATGCGGCCAACATCCGCGCCCCGGCGAACCGCACGCCGGACGGTTACCTGCTCAACGGCCGCAAGCAATGGTGCACGAATGGCAGCTATGCCGGCGTGATCATGGCGATGTTTCGCACCGGCGGCGACGGAGCCAAAGGCGTCAGCGCCTTCTTAATCGACCCCGCGACGCCGGGCATCTCGGTCGAGCGGGTCACCGAAAAACTCGGCATCCATACCAGCAATACGTGCGATCTTGCGTTCGACGACGTCGCCGTTGCGCTTTCGTCGCGATTGGGTGAGGAGGGCGCGGGCTTCGGCAACGCGATGCGCGCGCTCACCGCCGGACGGATCGGCATCGCGGCCCAGGCGATCGGCATTCTGGCCGCCTGTCTCGATGAATCGGTGGCCTTCGCGAAAGAACGCGTCGCTTTCGGCAAACCGATCGGCTCGTTCGAAGGCGTGTCGTTCAAGATCGCGCAGATGTCGACGGATCTCGATGCGGCGCGGATGCTCACCTATCGCGCCGCGGCGCTCGCCGACGCCGGGCAGCCGTTTGCGATTGCTGCGAGCAAGGCCAAGCTCTTCGCTTCGACGGCGGCGCGCAAACACGCCGCGCAAGCGCTGCAGATTCACGGCGGCTACGGCTACACCACCGAGTTCTCCGCCGAGCGCCACTACCGCGACGCCAAGATCACCGAAATTTATGAAGGCACGTCGGAGATCCAGCAGCTCGTCATCGCGCGCTCGCATCTGGGAAGGCTCGACTAAGCCGGAAGCGAAACAGGCGCGGCCATGAATTTGATGGAGTATCAAGGCAAGGAGCTTTTCAAGCGCGCCGGCATTCCGGTGCCGCGCAATTACCATGCGCGCACGCCCGACGAGGTCGCGCGCTTTATCGACGAGACTCCGGGCGACTGGGTGGTCAAGGCGCAAGTGTTGATGGGCGGGCGCGGCAAAGCCGGAAAGATTCAGATGGCGAGCGACGCCGCGCAAGGCCGTGCAAAGGCGGCGGAGATCATGGCGACGCCGATGCCGCCCAACCGCCAGAATCCGGCGGGCGAGCCGGTCGACTCCGTGCTCGTCGAAGAGCGGCTGCCGATCGCGCAGGAGGCGTACTGCGCGATCGCGATCGATCGCGCGGCGCGCCGGCCGGTGATCATGGTCAGCCGCTTCGGCGGCATGGAGATCGAAGAGGTCGCCGAGCGCCATCCCGAGTCGATCGCGAGGTTCTACGTCGATACGGCGATCGGGTACTCACCGTTCATCGGGCGCGAGCTGGCCTTTGATGCGCAGCTCGACCCCGGCTATCGCAAGGCATTCCCGGCGATCGCCGGCGCGCTCTACGATCTCTTCTTTCGTTACGGCGCAAAGCTGGTCGAGATCAATCCGCTCGCTCTGACCTCCGACGGCCGCGTCGTCGCATCCGACGCGAAGGTCGAGCTCGACGACGACGGGCTCTTCCGCCACGCGGAGTTCGCGCAGTGGCGCGACGCGTTGCCGCTCGATGAGGACGAGACGCTCGCGGCGCGAGCCGGCGTCGGCATACGCAACTTCCGGCGCTTCCCCGGGAACGTCGGCACGATGGCCAACGGCGCCGGCTTGGCGATGGCGACGATGGATGCGGTAGCCAACGCCGGCGGCGCGATCGCGGACTTTCTCGACGTCGGCGGCGGCGCCAATGCCGAGCGCGTCCGCAACTGCTACGAGCTGGTCGTGAACAACACCGGCGCGAAGGT
>JASHXG010000270.1 GCA_030043675.1 Vulcanimicrobiota bacterium | reverse complement strand
AGCGCTTCGCGCACGATAGCAACTCCCGGCGCCCCGTGAAGAGCGCGTTCGATTCGCGGCGCGTCATCCGCCTCGTTGGGACCCAGAAAAAAACGCACCCGCCGGCCGCTGCCGGCTTGCCGGCGCGCGAGCTCGATGAACCGGTCGTAGGGCCAGCGCTTCGTTTCGTTCCCTTTGTAGGCCATCGAACCGGGATGAATGCCGAGCAGTCCCGCGACGCGCTCGCGCCGCCAGTCAGGCGGCACCAAGTATTCGAGCTCGTCCTCGCTGCGTTCGATCCCGAGCGCGCGTGCGAGCCGGAGATTCTCGGCAATGCGATGGCCGCCGCGCAGGGCAAGACGGCCGTTACGGGTCGTACGGGCGATGGCGCTTGCGACCCCTCCGTATTCGTGCATCCGCAACGCCCGCGCGCCGACCGCGCGCGCCACTGCGGCATACTGCCAGCGCGTCGCCGGGAAGGGCAGCACGCAGAGATCGTAGCGGCGCGAACGCAGCTGCCAGAGCGGTCGCAGCGCGTGCGAAGGGCGTGCCAGCAGCGGCATCTCGACCACGTCGCGAACCGTGCCGAGCGCGCGAGCGTATTCGCTAACGGGTTCGAGCATCGTCATGACGTCGACTCGCCAGGCGGCCCGGCTCAGCCCGCGGAGGATCGGGCTAGCGGCCAGGGCGTCCCCGAGCCCTGGTAGCAAGAGCACCAGCGCGGTACGAGACTCCAAGGTAGGAACCCGTTAATCTCTGCTGGCTACGACTGCGTGTCCAGGCATGGTCTCGATGGACCCAGTATCGAACTCGCGGACGAGAACTTCCTGCGACCCGGCCTTCGAAACGCCGGTCGCCGGCATGCGGTCGTAGTAATGCAGGATGCGCATGCGGTAGAAGATCGCGAGCGTATCCAGGAAGACGTTCCAAACGGCATCGAGGCGTATCCGGCTGCAAACGCGCCGGAAGTTGAGCTTCACCGGCGCCTCGGCAATGCGATAGCCGAAATGGTGCACGTTGGCGAGCAACTCGACGTCGAAGGCGAAGCGCTTGACGAGCACGCGCGGAAGCACCGTTTCGAGGACCGCGCGCTTGAACAGCTTGATTCCCGTTTGCGTGTCGCGCACCGGAAGCCCGAACATCAAACGGACCAGAGCGAAGTAGAAAAAACTGTAGATGCGCCGCTCGAGCGGGTAGTCGACTTCGGATCCGGGATGGAACTTCGAACCGATGACGGCATCGGCTCGACAAGTTTCCATGACGTCGAAGAAACCTGCGAGCTGTTCGGGATGCAGGTCCATGTCCGCGTCGAGGAAGGCGACGTACTCGCCCTTCGCATACTCGGCTCCGCAGACCAGCGCGTTGCCCTTTCCCTCGTTACGCGTGCACCGGACGAGACGCACGTGCTCGGGGCAGGCGCGCATCGCGTCGATCGCGGCTACGTCCGTGCCGTCCATGCTCCCGTCGTCGATAACGAGGATCTCGAAGTCGATGCCCAAAGCTCGCATCGTCTTCACCGTCTCGCAAACATTTTGTGCGATCGAGCTGGCCTCGTTGTAGGCCGGCATGAGAATCGAGAGCATCGGCAACGAAGGGTTTACTCTTTCAGGAAGGCTGGCCTGCACCAAAAAATTGACTCTAGTCAACAATTCCCGGGCGCGACCCGCCGCTCTACGCGATCGGAGCTTCGCGGTTTTCGGGCGGGCTGACCAGATTACGCTCGAACTTCGCGACGATCGTTCGCCAGGCGAGTTCGAGTTCTTCGACGCCGAGGAGGCGGGCGACGGCTACGAAGATCGTCCCGCCGATTGCGATCTGGCCGAAGAGGAACCACGCGCGCGAGGCGAGCGTCGCCTCAGGCGTAACTCCCAACGCGTTGATCCATTGTAACGCCGCGAACATCGCAAACGAACTGAGCGCGACCTTGCCCGTCGAGAGCAACAGCACGCCCCAATCGATGCCTGAAACCAGACGCGCCGTGACCATCAGCAAGAGAACGGCCTGCATCGTTTGACTCGTCGAGTTCGCAAGCAGCAAGCCGCGCGCGCCCAGGCTCGGCAGCCACACTAGCGAGAGCAGAACGTTCACCACCACGGTCACGACCGAGATGGTGACCGGCCAGACCGTTTCGCGACATGCAAAGCAGCAGCGCGTCAAGACGACGTTGGCGGCCAGAGCGATCAAACCGATTGCCGCGTACGGTAAGAGTCCAGCAGTGAGATCGGTCGCAATCGCCTCAAAGGTTCCGCGCTCGAAGAGCGTCTGCACCATCGGGTGCGCCAGAACGATCAACGCACAGACCGAGGGAATCGTGATGAAGTTGACTAGGCGCAAGCCCGTAACGACGCTGCGCGCCACGCCCCGGCGGTTCTCACGCGCGAACTGCGCGGCCAAAAGCGGAAAGATGACCGTCGCGATCGCCGCCGCAAAGATCTGCTGTGGAAAGTTGACCAGCTTGGTGGCGTAGTTCATTCCGGCGATGAAGCCGGGCGAGAGCGTCGAGGCAAAGAAGCGATCGAAGAACAGCGCCAACTGCCCGGCGGCGGAGCCCACGATGATCGGCCCGAGCAGGACCCCGATCCGCTTGAGACCCGGATGATGCAGGTCGATAACGAGACGATACTTGCCGATCGAGAGAAAGGAGGGCAGCTGCACGAGCATTTGTGCCGTCAGCCCCAGAGCCGTTCCCAAAACGAGTGCGTAGATTCCGATGCCATGGTTCAGGAGAACGACGGTTGCGATCGTCACCGCATTGACCGCAACGCCGACCAGCGCAGCCGAGCGAAAGCGATGGTACGCATTGAGCATCGCCGAGAGCACGCCGCTCAAGCTTACGGCGACGATGCTCGGCATCAACCAGCGCGTCATCCGGATCGCGACGCCCAGCTGGGGCGCCGGGAAGCCGTGCGCAATCAGCGGCACGTACCAGCGCGCGGTGAAGAACCCCACGATCGCACAGGTCGTCACGACGATGGCCAGCATATTGAGAACGGTGCTGGCCAAACGCCAGGCCTCATCCTCTTCCCGATGTGCGAGGTATTCGGAGAAGGTCGGCACGAGCGCGCTGATCAGCGCGCCGTTGAAGACGCCGAAGAGGATCGTCGGGATGGTGGCCGCCGCCAAGAACGTGTCCATCTGCCAGCTGGTGCCGTAATACTTCGCGCTGACGACCTCGCGCATAAAGCCCAGGATCGTCGAAGCAAAGGTGGCGCCCATGATGAAGAGCGTGGATCCGGCAATTGAAATTCGGGGATGTCGGCGCGGCTCGGGGACGAGACGAAGATGCGAGGACTTAATGAGCGCCGTTCCTTCGCAGCACCGCCGGCACCGTCTTGGCGATGATCAGCAGATCGCTCCACGGCGTCCACGTATCGACGTAGCGATTGTCCAGCTCCATCCAGTGCTCGAACGAAACGCCGCTACGTCCGTTGATCTGCCACAGGCACGTCAGCCCTTGTGGTACGCTCAACCGGCGTTCTGCGAACGCGTCATAATGCTCGACTTCGCACGGCAGTGCCGGGCGCGGGCCGACCAGCGACATCTCGCCGCAGACGACGTTGATGAGGTTGGGCAGCTCGTCAATGCTCGTCCGCCGCAGGAACCGCCCGAGCGGGTGCAGCCGCGGATCGTTGCGGATTTTGAAGACGGGTCCGTCGACCTCGTTGAGGTGCATCACGCTCTGGCGCATCGCGTCCGCCCCATTGACCATCGTGCGCAACTTGTACATCTTGAAGCGCCGGCCGTGCATTCCGACGCGTTCTTGCGTGAAAAACGGGCTTCCGCCGGCTACGCACATGATCGCAACGGCGGCGACGGTAACGATCGGCGCGGAAACGATCAGAAAAAGACTTCCGACAATGACGTCGGTCAATCGCTTCCCGGAGCGCCATGAGTCTGGGACTTGGCGGGCGACTGCCGCCGGTATCGTTGCCTGCATGCGCTATACCAGCAGGGCCTGTTTGACCGTTGCGCCGACGAAATCCAGACCTTCGATCTCGCCCAGCATCGCGCCGGCCGTCTTGCCGAAGTGAATGAAAGGAACGAATTCGCGCGTGTGATCGGAGCCGGGCGCCGTTGGATCGCACCCGTGGTCGGCGGTGAAGATCACCTCGTCGCCGGGACGAAGGCGTGCCCCCAGGCCATCGATCATCGCGTCCAACTCTTCCAGGGCAGCGGCATAACCGCGCGCATCGCGCCGGTGGCCATACTTCGAGTCGAAGTCATTGAGGTTCGTGAAGATGAAACCGTGGTCAAGGTTTTCCAGCAACTCGAACGTTCTCTCCATCGCATCCCGATTGTCGCTCACGCGCACGGACGACGAGACCCCATGTCCGCAGTAGATGTCGCCGATCTTCCCGACCGCATGCACCTCAACGTGCCGAGCGCCGAACTCGTCGAGTAAGCTCGCGGGCGGCTCGATTGCATAGTCTCGCCGATTCGGCGTTCGTCGGAAAGACCCCGGTTCTCCCGTAAAAGGCCGGGCAATCACCCGGTTTACGTTGTGCGGCGACCGCAGCATCTGGCGGGCTTGCTCGCTCCAATCGTACAGCGTCGAACAAGGGATAACCTCCTCGTGGGCCGCGATCTGAAAGACCGAGTCGGCGGACGTATAAAGGATGGGGCGCCCGCTCTCCAGGTGCGCCGGGCCGAGCTCTTCGATGATCTCGGTGCCCGAGGCCGCTTTATTGCCCAGCGGCGGCTTGCCGGCGATGCGGGTAAAACCCTCGACGACTTCGGGCGGAAACCCATGCGGATAGGTAGGAAACGGCACGCTCGTCAGAATGCCCATCATCTCCCAATGTCCGGTGATCGTATCCTTGCCGCGGCTGCGCTCGCGCAGGCGCGCCATTCGCGCACGCGGGCGCGCCACCGGTGCGACACCGCGCACCGGCGTCAGCAGACCGAGGCCCAGCCGCTCGAAGTTGGGCAGACGCAATCCGCCGACGCTCCGCGCGACGTTGCCGATCGTGTTCACCCCCGGCGCATCGCCAAATTCGCTCGCATCGGCAAGCGCGCCGATTCCGCCGGAATCGATAACAATCGTCACCACGCGCGGCATGGGCTCGCGCTTCGGTCTTTACCAACGCAGGCCTTTCGGGCCGTCGCCGGAAAAGCGTCGGCGGTAAGTGAGACGACTCGCGCTGTCGACGTCGCTGGCGACGCTGACATTCATCCTCGGGTGCGTTGCAGCGCGCGCCGCCACTCCGGCACCCAGCGCGCCCACTCCCGCGGCGGCTCCGGCCGCGCCGGCGCCAAGCGCCGTCAGCCCAACGCCGAGCGCAAGTCCGGCGCCGACGACGATCCTGCGGCTGAGCGCCGATCGAATCGACTTCTATTACAATCGGTTTTTAATCGAGGCCGATGGGAACGTGCGGCTGCAAACGAGCGACGGCTTTGAGGTGAGCGGCGACTCGTTCTCGATGGACTTGAAGCTGAACCGCTTTCTGCTGGCCGGCCACGTTACCATGCGCGATGCGAGCGGTCAGGTCAGCGGCGCGGCGATCGCCGACTTCCTCGACTTCCGTCGCATCTACATGGTTCCGATCACCACTGCGCCCGATCGCTGGACCTTCCTCAATGGCGATCTGGCGCATCCGGCGAAGGGACGCGTCATGCCCGGCGACGTCTTCTACTTTCCGCTCATTAGCGAGCGCCCGAGCATTACCTCGACCGGTGCGGTCATCGGTACGCGAACCTACGCGCGCTTCATCGGTGCGCGAACCTATCTGGCCGGAGCCCCGGTTCCGCTGGGAACTTACGTGGTCAACTTCTCGCCAAACCAATTCTTCGCGGCCAACTCGCTCTCGGGAGCCAGCGCCGACCTGACGTGGAACTATGCCGGGAACACCAACACGCTCTCCGCGCTGCACCTGCGCTACGACCCGACCTACCACACGTACTTCTCCATCGAGCAGCACTTCGTCGGCGATCACGAGTATGCGATCTTCTCGGTGAATCCGGCGACGAACTTCATCAAGTGGTGGAACATGATGCTCTACGAGAAGCTCGGCAGCCGCTTTCAGATCTCGACGTTTACCCAGGTGTATACCGCCCAGCATTGGCTGCAAGAGCCGATTGCCGGTCAGCAGACCAGCTACATCAACGCGACCTACGCCCTCCCCCACTCCTACATCACGGCCACGTCGCAGCTGACCAACTACAACATCGTCGGTCCCGGTTCGCTCTACTCGCCGCCGCATCAGGGCGGCAGTCTCAACCACCCCTCGCAGGTGCAGATCACCGCCTCCAGCTTCCAGAACCGCATTGGCGACCTGCCGATCTTCGAGCAGATCTACGAGGGCTACGGCTTCAATCACGATACGGTCGGCGCCCAATATCTGCAAGGTTTTCCGGGTATCAGCGAGCCGCCGATTCCGGTGCCGGGCCTGCAAGCCTACGGCGCGCTCTGTGCCCAGCAGCACGGCACGTCGCCGCCTGCGTACTACTGCCCGGTCTATACGACGATCTGGAACACCGTCTTCGGCTTCAACCTCTTTACGCAGTCGATCAAGCTCAACAATCCCGAGAATCCGTACCAGACGTATTATTTCAACGCCAGCTTCAACAAGCAGCGCCAGTGGAACTCGCTGCCGCACTACATCGACACCACAACCACGACCGCAACGGTCAGCCGGCAGTTCTCACGCGCGTTCAACACCTACGTCGGGTACCAAGTCATGAACATCGGCGATCATTACATCAACGGCGGCTACGCGCCGTGCTCGGAGATTTTTCCGATCGGGTCACCCTCCTGCCCCACGTCGTTCCTCGCATTCCAAGGTTTGGCGACGCTGCGAACGTTGAGCGTCGGCATGAACTACGTGCCCCACCCGGAGTTCAACGCCTCGCTGCTGCTGCGCCACCACGAGGACTTCCCGATTCCGGTGCCCGGCCTCTTCCCTCCGCCGCAGCCGCAATACAACATCATCGGCCAAAACATCTACCCGTGGTACCTCGGGCAGCCGCCTTATGACGCCACCGGCGAGGTACGCGCCAAGATCCTGCCGCACATGATGCTGGACGTCGAGCGGACGCTCTACTTCTACGGCAATCCCTACCGCGAGCAGTTCTGGAGCCCGAACTTCGTCATCCAGCTGCTGCCAATATGATGCCTATGATGCGTCTCATCGCCCCGCTCACGCTCCTCACGCTCGCGATCCTCTTCCTCGGCGCCGGCTCGACGATCGTCGTAAGCGGCCAGCTCCTCGCCTACCAGGACGGCTTCGTCTTCTTCACGACCGGGGATGGCTTTCGCGTCGCCCCCGACGTCGTGCTGCGCGATGCGCAGACCGGCGGCGCGACGACGATCCGCCCGGCGCCGCGCATCTGGGCGCGCGCGACCTTCAACGCGGCCGGGACGGTGACCGAGCTCGATCTCTCGCGCAGCCCGCTCCCGCCGCAAGGCAGCTTCGCCGACGTCGCGCGCTTCGCGGTGGCGCTCTCGACGCCGGCTCCCAACCCGGATCTCATTCCCAACAACGCACCGGCGCCCGAGCCGGGCGTGACGATTCCGCCCGGCGCGCATTTCTCGGGAATGCCGGTGCTCGTCACGTTCATCGTGCAGGTCCCGCCGAACACGCCGCTGACGTCGACCATCTACATCACCACCGACGCGAGTGGCTGGAACGCGCAAGCGATTCCGATGGACCGCACCGACGCGATGCACTACCAGATCACGCGGCGCATCAACTCCGGCACGATCTTCCGCTACCTCTACGATCGCGGCTCATTTCAATCGGCCGAGGTCGCGCAGAACGGACTGTCGCGCTCGCCGCGCGCCTTCGTCGTCGAGGATGCCGACGTGCTCACGCGTCGCGACAGCGTCTACGGCTGGCAAGACTCGATCAGCAGCGGCGCTAGCCAGCCGCAACCGCAAGTGATGCCGACGCCGTACAATCCCGCGCCGTTCCCGAATCTCCCAACGGGCCTGCCGCCCCCGCAACCGCATCCGCCCGGCAAGCCGCCGGCGCAGCTTTCTCGCTAACGAACCATTAGCGGTATCGAACGACGCGCGGCGTCGCCGCGCGTGTTACGCGCGATCACCTGCATCGTGTAGTTCCCATGGATGAACCACGGGAGCGGACCGACGGTGTAGGTGAAGGTGAAGCGTCCGACGCCGACTTTGTTGAGCGTGACCGCGTATCCACCGATGCGCGCTTCGACCGAGGCCACGTTCGAGCTCGTCAACACGTCGCCGGTGACGCGATCGCCGGGCTGCACCGCGTGCCGGCTGATCGCGACGCGCAGGATTTGCGGCGCGGCGTCGGGCGGCAAGTTTGGAACGCGGCTTGCTCGTGGCGTGGCGATACGCACCACGACGGCGACGCTTGGGGTTGCGGTCGGGGCCGGGATAGGCGTGGGCGTGGCACGCGCGACGGTCGGCTCGGGCGTGGGCGTTGCCCGCATCCTCGCCGGCGACGGTGCGCTGACCGTTGCTTGCTGCGCCGGAGCGCCGCTCGGGCGGCTGCAGCCGCCCAGGTATAACCAGCAGGCGGCGATGGCGAGTCCCGAGCGAAGGTGCGGCATGGCGCGTTGCTTCTCGCCCAAGCCTCGCGTTCCGCTGGGCAAGCGGGCGCGCGCAACGTGTTGAAAAAGAGTGCGACCACATGACGGACACCAGCCATCCGGCTCTCAGCATCGTCGTTCCGCTCTACAACGAAGGCGGAAACGTCGCTCCGCTCCTCGAGCGCATCTCCGGGGCATTGGCGCGTCTGCCCGCCGATCTCAGCTACGAGATCGTTCTGGTCAACGACGGCAGCCGCGACGGCACGCTGACCGCAATTCGCAACGAGATGAAGGGGCGAGCGCACCTCGTGCTCGTCAATCTGTCGCGCAACTTCGGTCATCAGCTCGCGGCCACGGCCGGAATCGAGGTGGCGGCCGGCGACGCCGTCGTGTTGATGGATGGCGACCTGCAGGATCCGCCCGAGTTGATCGACGAGTTCGTTGCCAAGTGGCGTCAGGGCTATGACGTGGTGTATGCGGTTCGGCGCACGCGCAAGGGCGAGAGCGCCTTTAAGCTGTTCACGGCGGGCGCCTTCTATCGGATCATCAAGCGGCTCACGAAGGTGGACATTCCGGTCGACGCCGGCGATTTTCGTCTGATGAGCCGTCGGGTCGTCGAAGCCTTGCGCCGCTCGCCGGAACGCCACCGGTTCCTGCGCGGGATGGTCAGTTGGGTGGGCTTCAATCAAGTTGCCGTCGAGTACGACCGCGACGTGCGTTATTCCGGAACGACAAAATATCCGATTACCAAGATGATTCGCTTCGCCATGGACGGGATCACGTCGTTCTCCGACATTCCGTTGCGCTTTGCGTCCTACTTCGGCTTCACCGTCAGCGCGATCGCCTTCATCTACGCTCTGATCATCGTCGCCTTCAAACTCTTCAGCCTAAAACCGCCCGGCTACACGCCGGGTTGGGCTTCGACGATCGTCACCGTGCTTTTCTTAGGCGGCGTGCAACTGATGAGCCTTGGGATCCTCGGCGAGTATCTCGGTCGCGTTTACGACGAGGTGAAGGGTCGCCCGCTCTATCTCGTCAGCGACATCGAGCGATCTTGACCTATCGGCCTGTCGTCGACCAATTCGTCTTTCCGGTTGCGTTGGATCCTTGGTCGGCGGCTCTCTTCGTCGCCATCTTCGTCGCGACGGCGCTGCTTGCGTCGCGCCGCGCGGCGTACGGATTCTGCGCGCTGATTCTGACCGTGCCGATCGCGCTCTATCGCGACGTTCTTGGCACGACCGCAACGATTCCGAAAGCTGCACTCTTGGGTGTTCTGCTCGGTCTGGCTACTTACGGCGGCAACCTGCAGCGTCTCCGCCGGCGGCCGGCGCCGATCTTGCTCGGCGCGCTGGGGCTGTATTTCCTGATAACGGCGCTGACGCTCGTCGACGCGGCTCATCGCGGCGCAACGATACGCGAGACGCTCAAGGTCGCTCAATACATCTTGCTCTTCATCGCCGCCTATCTGTGCTACGACCTGGATCGTGACGATGCGCTCCTGACCGGCACCGTTGCGCTGGCAGCCATCATCGTCTCGCTGTCCGCGCTCGCGCAAGAAATCATTGGCGCGCCATCGGGACTCTACATCGGCGCCGCGATCATCCCACGCATTGCGGGACTACTGGAAGGGCCGAATCAGCTCTCGGCCTATTTCGAAGTCTCGACCGCGACTTTGGGGGCATGGGCGCTGGTGCGCCGGTCACGACTGGGCGACGTCGCCCTGGTCCTGATCGTCTGCGCCGACGTCCTCACCTTCTCGCGCGCCGGGCTGATCGGCTTGGCGATCGTTGCCGGGCTGCTCGCCCTCGTCGCAGGTAAAGCGCGGCTGCGCGCGCTGCGTCCGGCGCTCTATGGGTTGATCGCCGGGCTGGTTGGTACCGCCTGGTGGGCGATCTACGCACACACGCCCGGCGTGTTGCGCGTCTCGCTTCAGCCGACGCTCTATGCCGGCGGAGTCGGTAATCGCGGCGAGCTATGGCGAGCGGCTTGGCGGATGTGGCGGCAGCATCCGGTCCTGGGCGTCGGCGCCGGCAACTACGAGCTGGAACTCGCGCAATATGGCGTCTTCGGCGTGCGCACGCACGCCAACAGCTGGTACCTGCAATCGTTAGCCGAAGGCGGTCTGGCGCTTTTCGCCGCGACGCTGGCGTTGCTTGCGGCCGCAATCGCGAGCTTCTGCCGCAAACCCATCCTCGAGCGTCTGCGTACCGGCTCTCCTTGGATCGTGGCAGCGTTAGCGGCGACGATCGCGCTGGCCGTCCATCAGAGCGTCGATTATCTGGTCTTTTATCCCAAGGTCGGCGCCGCGTGGATGCTGCTGCTGGGTGCGGCGGCAGCCGCCGCTGCACGCGAGTGAAGGCTCCCGCCCGAGCGCTGCTGATTCCCGCTGCGCTGTTGGCTGCGGGGCTGATTTCGCGCGCGCTGTTGACGCGCGCGCCGGCGCGATTGGCCGCGGATTTCGCGCAGCCGCTGGTCGTCGTCACCAACTGGAATGCCTTCGGCGCAGCGCTGCTCGGCGTGCTTGCCGTTGCGCTGCTCGGCGCCGGCGCCGTCTATTGGAGCATCCTGCGAAGCCCGGACGATCTCTCGGTCGCCGGCGTCGTCGCGGTCGCCGCCGCGGCGCTCGCCGCCGCTTGGTGCTTGCCGGTCATCTTCTCCAGCGACGTTTACGCATACGCGGCCTATGGCGAGCTCGCGCGCCTCGGTGCCAATCCGTACGCGCACGCGCCGCTCGCCCGCGGCAATGCGATCTTCGATTCCGCCATCTGGCAATGGGGAAATCCGCTGCCGGTTTGCGTCTACGGACCGGCGTTCGTCGCGCTGGCGCGCGCCATCGTGACCCTCTCTGCGCCGCTTGGTGCGCTGGCCGCGCTGCAGGGGATGCGCGTGCTCGCCTCGGCTGCGCTGCCGGCATGCGCGTTCTTCGCCTACCACGCCTATCCCGGCGATCGCGCCCAACGCACGGGTGCGGCGGCAACGATCGGGTTGAATCCGGTCGCGATCTGGTGCGCCGCGGAAGGACATAACGACGCGCTCGCGTTGGCCGTCGCGCTCGGCGGCTTCGCTCTCGCGCGACGAGGTTGGCTGGGCGCCGGAGCCGCCGCCGTTGCCCTCTCGGCAACGGTGAAATCGCCGGGTGCGGCCGGCGCGGTGGCGCTCGCCGTGACGGATGCACGCGCGCGCGCCGGTGCAATCGCGGGCCTGGCGATCGTCGCCGTCCTCTCGTGGCCGCTCGTCTCCGGCGTCGCCGAGCACCTGATGCCGAACGGCCATTACGCCCCGTACGCTTCGTTGCAAGCCGTTGCCGGTCCAATCGTCGCGCTCGCCGTCGCCGGTACCTTGGCAGCCAACGCGATCGCGCGGCTGCGCCGCGGCAGCATCGACGGCTGGATCTGGCTCGCCTTGGGCGGATGGGCGCTGCTTCCCAATCCGTATCCGTGGTACGGCCTCTGGCTGATCGCGGTAGCGGCGCTGGCCCCGCAGTCGCGTGCCGGCGGGGTCGCGATCGCACTCTCGTTCACATCGCTGCTGCGCTACGCTCCCGATGCGATCAGCGCGCCGAATCCGGTTGCGGCGATCGCCCTCGGCGTCGGCGCGTCTTCGCCGTTCCTTGCGCTGTTGATACGGCCAAGGCACCGAGGCTAACTCAACATGGCGCGATGGAATGCGCTGGTCGCGCTGCTCTTTGCGGCATTGACGTCGGCGCTCTGCGTCATCGTCCATTGGCGCTACGCCATCTTCCGCAACGACGTCGACCTGGGCATCTTCACTCAGGTTATCGCCGGTCTAGGGCATGGATTCTCGAGCACCGCGGAGGGAAACGTCAACCATCTGCTCGTTCACTGGTCGCCGATCATCGCGATCGGCTGGCCGTTCGTTCGCATCTGGGGACCGATTGGGCTCGAGTACGCACAGGCGGTCCTCGTCGCCGCGGTTCTCTTTCCGATCTGGGGCCTGGCGCGAGCCCGCTTCAGGCCGCCGGCCGCATTTTTTCTGGTCGTCATTGCAGCGCTCTATCCGATCCTATGGGCGAACGGCGTCGGCGATTTTCACGAGATGGCCTTCGTGCCGCTCTTCTCTGCGACGCTGGTCTACGCACTCGATCGACGCCGCTGGGCTTTCGCTGCCGTCACGGCCTTGCTTGCGCTCTGCACGAAGGAGGATCAGTTCGTCCTCGTGGCTGCGAACGGGTTCCTGTTCGCGGCCACCGCGCGCGCCGACGTGGCGGCGAGGCGCGCCGGATTGGGCATCGCCGCCTTGGCGATCGCGATGTCGTTGGCGTACTTCGGCATCGTACGCGCGGCCATCAACCCGCACGTTCCATACGGGTCGCTACAGTTCTATAATTGGAACGCAGGCCAAAGCGCGGGGCCCGATTTCTTTCGGAACGCGCTGCTTGCACGTGCAGGCTACGTGCTGATCGTTCTGGCGCCGCTCGGCTTCCTTCCGTGCATCTCCCGCTACGGACTCTTCTTAATCCCGCCTTTCGTTGAGATCCTTGCCGCCCGGCAGCCGGTCACGCTCGCGCCCGGCGCACATTATAGCGCGCTGCTGACCGGCTACGCGCTGGCCGGATTCGTCGACGGCGCCGCTCGATTGTCGGCTCGAAAACCGCTGCTCGCCCGAGGGGTGCTTGCTGCAGCCGCCGTCGTCTCGGTGTGGGTTTCAATTTTTGCAAGTCCGATGGAGTATTGGTACTATCTGTTCCGGCGCCCGACTGCGCGGGACGCCCTGCTCGAAACGACGTTGAGGCAGTTGCCCCCACAAGCGGACGTGGGCGCCGAGGACGAGATCTTCGCCCACCTCGGTCTCGATCGAAATGCGACCCTCGACTTCGCAGGGCAGCAATGGTTCGTCTACGACCGAACGCACTATTCGCAGCGCTGGCGGAACGTTGACTCAGCGGCGGTGCGGCGGGCGCTCGCGCGCGGCACTTACACGGTGACGAGCGACCGCGACGGCATCGTGGTTCTCAAAAGAACCGATAACGGCAGCCCGAAGATTTCACGAGTACGATGACAGCCGGAACGATCGATCGCACCGGTCCGGCTCGCGCGCCGCGCGAGGCGCTCGTTGCCGCTTTGGCGCGCAGCCGAGCGCTGGAAGCGACGATCGAGCGGCTGCGCGCGCTGCGCGCGCTGCCCGGACCGAAGCCGGGAGGCTACGCGCTGCACGAGACGATCGCGGCGGTGCGACCCGCGCTCTTGGCGGCGCTGGCGCGCGGCCTCTCCGGGGTGGTGGTGGCGCTCGTTCCGACTCCGGACGTTGCCGAGCGCGCGCTCACGGATCTTCTGTACTACCTGGGCGAAGAGGAGCCGCGCAGCGTGGCGCTCCTGCGGTCGCGCGACGAGGCGGCCGGCGCGATGGAGAGCCCGTCCGAGCGCAGCGCGCGGATGACGCTCTTGGCCGATCTAGCCGGCGACGCGCCGCGCATCGTGCTCGTTCCGATTGCGGCGGCGCGTCAGTACGTCATGCCGCGGGCGCGTTTCGAGGAGCTCCGCTTGGTGCTGCGCACCGGCGAGGAAGCGGGCTGGGAACGCCTTCAGGAGCGCCTCTTTCGTCTGGGCTATGCGCGCGCCGACGTCGTCAGCGCGGTCGGCGAATACGCCGTGCGCGGAGGTATCATCGATCTCTTCGCAGCCACCGCCGACGCACCCGTGCGCATCGAGTTCCTCGGGGACGCAATCGAGTCGATGCGCTTCTTTGCGATTGAATCGCAGCGCAGCGACGCGCCGGTCGAAACCCTCGAGGTCGTCCCGTGGAGTGACGAAGAGCCGGACGCGAGCGCCACACCGGTGACGATCTTCGATTACCTGCCTGCCGACGCGACGGTGGTGCTCGAAGAGCCGGCGGCCATCGCGGCGATTGCGCGAGCGCTCGATGAGGAACGCGAGCGCGAACGTCATACGCTGCTCGAGGCCGAGTCGGCCGCGCCCGACGATCTGCTGCTCGCACCGATCGCCTCGCTCCAGTCGCTCGGCGCGGCGCTAGCCGGCCACGCGACGCTGGCGCTGCCGGGTGCAATCGAGAACCCGGCCGCCATCGAGTGGCTCGCGCCGGCGCTCGAATCGATCGTGCTCGAGTGCCGGCCGGTAGAGCACTTCAATCGGCAGATCGCGCTCTTCTCGACGACGACGCGCGAATGGGTCGAGCGCGGCGAGTCCGTGCTCGTGGTCAGCTCCGCGGTCTCGCGGACCGCGGATCTCTTGCGAGCCGCGTCGATACCGGTCGCCGACCGTCTCACGAACGCCGCCGTCTGCGTCGATCACGGCTCGATTGAGGCGGGTTTTGCGATTCCAAGCCTGCATCTGCGCGTGCTCGGCGATCGCGAGATCTACGGCGCTCCGCCCAAGCGCGTCAAGATTCGGGCCGTCAAAGAAGGCGTACCGGTCACGCTCGCCGACCTGCGGGTCGGCGATTACGTGGTGCACGGGGTTCACGGAATCGGTCAATATCTCGGCCTGCGCGCCGAAACGATCCTGGGAGCGACCCAAGATTACCTCGATCTCAAGTATGCCGGCAGCGACCGGATGCTCGTCCCGGTTACGCAGCTGCATCAGATTGCCAAATACGCGGCGGCCGAAGGTCAGAGTCCACGACTTTCCAAGATGGGCGGCGCCGACTGGGCGCGCGTCAAATCGCGCGTCTCCGAATCGCTCGGGAAGATTGCCGACGCCCTGGTGGAGCTCTACGCCGAGCGCGAGCTGGCGCGCGGCTTCGCCTTCGGTCCGGACACGACGTGGCAGGCCGAGATGGAGGAGGCCTTCCCCTACGAGCCGACGCCCGACCAGCAAAAAGCGTTCGAGGCGACCAAAGCCGACATGGAGCGGGCGCATCCGATGGACCGCCTGATCTGCGGCGACGTCGGCTACGGCAAGACCGAGGTCGCGATGCGCGCGGCATTCAAGGCCATCGCCGATAAGAAGCAGGTCGCCGTGCTCGTGCCCACGACGCTGCTCGCC
>JASHXG010000269.1 GCA_030043675.1 Vulcanimicrobiota bacterium | reverse complement strand
GCCTGCGCTCGGGCGAGACGGTCCTCGTTCACGGCGGGACGAGCGGCATCGGAACGACCGCCCTGATGTTCGCCGAAGCTTTGGGCGCGCAACCGATCGCGACCGCCGGCAGCGACGCGAAGTGCGCGGCCTGCCTAAAGCTTGGGGCGATCGCGGCGATTAACTATCGAACGGACGATTTCGTTGCGGAGGTGTTGCGCATCACGCAAGGTCGCGGCGTCGACGTCGTGGTCGACATCGTCGGGGGCGAGTACATCGCGCGCGACCTCAAATGCCTGGCAATCGACGGGAGAATCGCCTGCATTGCTTCGCAGCTCGGGCGTACGGCGACGATCGATCTCGGCCGGCTCTTTGCCCGGCGGGCGACGATTCTCGGCTCCAGCCTGCGCCCCCGCAGCGCCGAGCAAAAAGCTGCAATCGCGCGAGCGTTGCGCGAGCACATCTGGCCCCTGTTGCCCCGGCGCGATCCGATCGTACCGGTGATCGATTCGGTCTATCCCTTCGAACGCGCCGCCGAAGCGCACGCCCGATTGGAGTCGAGCCAACACATCGGCAAAATCGTCTTAGTGCCCTAAGGGGTCCCACGCTGCGATAGTTAGCGTGGGGGCGCGCAGCCGAGTTTTCGAGGCTGAAGGTCTCGAAAGCGAGGCGAGGCGCCGAGCGCTGGGCGAAGTCCAGCGCTTTTTAATGATAAATGGCTTGGCTTATCGACGACGGGCCGGTCGCCATGAAGAAGAGCATTGGAATCGAGAGCATCGTGTTCACGCGGGAAGCGAGAAAGGCCACGCGGCGCGCCTTGGCCTTCTGCTCGTCGGTCGCCGGCACGTAGCCCAAGATCTTCTTTTGATTGCGCCAGATGACGCCCCAGACGTTCAGCAACATGAGGGTGCCGAGCCACGCGCCGATGCCGATCGGCGCCAGTGTCCCCTGCAGGGTGAACGCGGCAACGAGCCCATTCCCGCCGCCCGGCACCGGATAGCTGCCCAGGAGGGCCGCGCCGAAGAGCCACGTGACCACCGCGCTCCAGCGGAAGAAGAGCAACGCGCGCGGCACGACGTACTTCGAAATCGGCGCGGCTTCGCCGGCCGCCGTCGCCTCCTTCACGGCCGCAACGTTGACGAAGTTGAAGTAGTAAAGGAGGCCGATCCACATGACGCCCGCCATGATGTGGAACCAACGCAGGATCCAGTCGGTCGCCGGACTCACGCGCCCGCTCCAAGGGCGTGCGTGACGATCGCGCGCGCGATTGCCCACAGAACCGCGGTCAAGATGAAGCCGCAGACGATCGTTCCCCAGAGCGAGTCCAAGGGATTCTTCAATGCTTGGCACTCCTTTGGCGCCGCGAAACCGCGGCGGAACCAACCGAGGTCTTGCGCACCAGCGCTGAGGACCCCTTCGGCCGGTGGCGCGCCGATGGAGCCGGCCGGCGCGGCCTGCGGGACGTCGCGTTTGGCCGCTCGAACGGCGGGGTACTCAGAACGACGCTAGTCGACAGAAGGGCAGCATTCGAATGAACGTTTCTACGGCTCCTAAGGTTTACACGCCCAAGAAGTGGAGTCTCTCCGGATTGAATGGCATCTCCGACGGAACGCTCGAGATGCATTTCGGGCTCTATGAGGGTTACGTCAAAAACACGAACCTCTTGAACGAGCGTCTAAGCGAGATCCGCCAGGCCGGCAAAGCTGCCGGCGCCGATCCCTCCTATGCCGAGCTCGTGCGCCGCCTCGGTTTCGAGTATAACGGCATGCGCCTGCACGAGCTTTACTTCGACAACATGACGACCAAACCGACCGCGATCGGAAACGGGCGTCTCTACAACGCGCTCGGCGAGGCGTACGGCGGCTTTGACGAGTGGAAGAAGGACTTTATGGCCGTCGGCGGCATGCGCGGCGTCGGCTGGGCGATCGCGTACTGCGATACCGCCAACGGCCAGATTACCAACCACTGGATCAGCGATCACGAGAACGGGAATGTAGCCGGCTTCGTCCCGATCGTCGTCCTGGACGTTTGGGAGCACGCCTTCATCAAAGACTACAAACCCGCAGAGCGAGGCAAGTACATCGAAGCCTTCTTTGCCAATCTCGATTGGAAGGCGTGCGAAAGTAGGCTCCCGTAAAGGGCGGCCTACGGCGATCCCGGTTCGACGATAAGCGTTTTGGCGTGCGTGTACCACACCAGGCCGGGTGGTGCCGCGCGCTGTTTGCGCACGTGTTTGCGCAGCGTATAGTCGACCGCCACCGCGGCGCTGCCCTTCGCCTTTGAGTGGAGCGCCGCCAGCGCCGCGGCCGCCTGCAGATCTTCGGGCGCGGGCGCGCCGTTGCCATCGCGGCTAAGGATCACGTGCGCGCCGGGCGTTCCTTGGGCGTGAAACCACAAATCGTTCGGACGCGCGACGCGGAAGGTAAGTTCTGCATTCTCGACCGGCGACCGGCCGACGAGGATCCGCGAACCGCGTGGGGTGCGAAACTCCAACGGAGCGCGTTTGCGCTTGCGCGACGGAGCCGGCCGTTGCGGCGCGTTTCGTTTGGGCTCGAGCTCGGCCAATGCCACCTCGACGTCGCCGAGATCTTCGTCGGAGGCGCGCTCGGATTCCCAGCGCAGCGTTTCGACCGCGGCCAATGAAGCGTCGATGGACCGCCGGCGGCTCGCGATGTGCTCGACGCTGCGCCCGAGGCGCTTGTACTCCTCGAACAGCTCGCCGGCGCGCTCCTTAGCCGCCGCGCGCTCCGCTTCGTCGAGCTCGTGCAGGGTCGCGAAGATGCGCTCGCCCTCGTGGCGTAGCTCGTCGCGCGTTTCGACGCGCTGCCGCTTGCGCTCGAGCGATGCCAGCTCGGCCCGAAGCTTGCGTTCGCGCTCGCCCAAGCGCTTCGTGACCGCCAGGCGGCGGCGTTGGCTGCGCTCGTGTTCGCCGCGAGCGAGCTGCTGCATTCGAAGTTCGGCGAAGATCGCCAGCAGCGAGCCTTCGCGCGTGGAGCGCGCGTCGAGTAGAGGCTCGATCGGCGCTACGTAGGCTTGCAGCAGCCGGCCGTCGCGGCGGTAGACGTAGAGCGGCTCGCGCAGCGCCGCCTCGGCGCTCTCCGGGTCGATTGGCGCCAGGCTGGGCACCCGCGCAGGGAGTGGGGGCAGCGCATAGGGTTGACCGGCTTGGACCGCGCGACGTGGGTTGTCGGCCGGCGAGAACTCCTTGAGCGCCGCCACGACGCGTTCGCCCTTCACGAGCACGAGGTTACCGAAGCGCGGGACGAGCTCGACGTAGAGCTCGAACCGATCGTCGACGCCGAAACGCGAGCGAGCCGCGAACGTCAAGCGCAGCAGGCGGTCGCCGTGACGCGCCCAGACGCGATCGAGCGTCATCCCCCGCAACGAGCGAACCAGCGCGGTTACGAAGCCAGGGTCGGGGCCGACCACCAGTTCGCCGGGCTCGAGCGTGATCAGCGGCGGTGATGCGAAGAGATCGACCGCCATGATCGTATCCTCACCGCGCGCCCGAAAGAGCACGCCGATGCGACCGTCGTCGAGCAGCCCGGCATCGCGGAAGCGCGCGCCGCGCAGCCGCTCTTCCAGCTCGAGCCCCAGACGCCCGGTAAGGACCCAATCGGTCAGCATCAAAAGCCCTCGTAGTGAGAATCGCGGGATTGCCTCTCCTCGGCCTGGCTCTTCTGGCGCTTGGGCCGCTCGCCGCCTGCAGCGCCGCTTCTCCGCAGCCCGCGGGCTGGGAGCCGATCCCGGGTGCCAAGAGCGGCTGGACGACGGGGACCGGCGCCAGCACCCAAATCTACCTGTACGCCAAACGGAGCTTCGGCGGAACCCTGCAAGACCTCGCCTCCCAAGAGACCATCAACGTGCTGCTGCGCTATCACGGCGCCAGGCTCCTAAGGAGCGAGCCCTTTGGGCCGTGCCCGGGAGCCGCCGGCGTGGCAACCTTCACGCTCGAGGGAGCCCGCATTCTCGAGCGGGGATTCTCGGTCCAAAACGGCCAGGCGGTCGAAGTGAGCTATCTCCGGCCGGCCGCCGCGCCGCCCGACGCGGCCGCCGCCGCGGCGATGAAAGGCGCGCTCTGCGCGGCTCCGCTCTAGGAGTGGGACAGCTTGCGCCTGCTAGGTCAAGCCGAACCGGATCGTGAAACGATGACCTCTGCAAAGGAGACGAGGGTGGTCGCCGGGCCCGGTCTGCTATTCGTGGTCTCGGGGCCGTCGGGTGCGGGGAAGGACACACTCGTCGAGGCTCTTCGCGAGCGCCTTCCACGCTTGCGTTACTCGGTTTCGGCGACGACGCGGCAGCCGCGTGAGAACGAGCGCGAAGGAGAGCACTACTTCTTTCTCTCGCGTGCCGAGTTCGAGCGGCGAATGCGTGACGGGGAGTTGCTCGAGCGTCGCGAGTATAACGGCAACCTTTACGGCACTCCGCGGGGTTACGTCGTGCAAAGCTTGGCCGAGGGCTATGACGTTATCATGAAGCCCGAGGTCAACGGTGCGCTGGCCGTCAAGGCAGCGTATCCGGACGCGGTCCTGATCTTCCTGGTGCCCGATCGGTTCACGCATCTTCGCGAGCGGCTCCTTGCTCGTCGGACCGAGACGAACGAGGAGATTGCGCGGCGGCTGGAGATCGCGCATCAGGAGATGAAATTCATTCGAAGCTTCGATTACATCGTCGTCAACGAACAAGGAAACCCAGAGCAAGCCGTGCGCGACTTGCAGGCGATCCTGCAGGCCGAGCGCTTTCGCATTCATCGCTATCCGGACGACTCGATCCGGCGCGTCGAATCATCGTAATAACTGCTAACTCACCAAGAAGGGACCAACCGTCATTATCATGAGCAAATCCGTTTTCGGCGACCTGGACGCGCTCCTCAAACACGCCGACTCCAAGTTCAGCCTGGTCAA
>JASHXG010000268.1 GCA_030043675.1 Vulcanimicrobiota bacterium | reverse complement strand
GTCGGTGATAATCTCTACACCGACTCGATCGTCGCCCTCGACGCCGACACCGGCACTTTGAGATGGTACTACCAAGAAGTCAGACACGACGTTTGGGACTACGACGCGGTGAGCAACGTCGTGCTCTTCGACGTCAGCGAGAATGGGAAAACGGTACCGGCGGCCGGCGAGGCGGGCAAGGTCGGATGGGTCTTCATCGTTGACCGGGCGACCGGAGCGCTCATCCGTAAATCCGACCCTTACGTGATGATGACCCCGAATATGTTCACGACGCCCACGAAAGCCGGCGTTGACATGCTTCCCGGAGCAAACGGCGGCGCCGAATGGTCCCCGCCCGCCTACTCCCCGCAGACGCATCTGCTCTACATCCTGGCCATGAATCAACTGATGCGTTTCACGACGCAGCCTCCGACGCAATCGGCGGGACAGATCCGCTTGGGCAGCGCCTTCACGAACGTCGAGCCGAACGGCGTTCAGAACGGGCCGTTCGTCGCCCTCAACGTCGACACGGGAAAAATCGCCTGGCAATATATGGCGCCACAGCCGCTGATCGGCGGCGCGCTCGCGACCGCCGGCAATCTCGTCTTCATGGGCGAAGGCAACGGGTGGTTCGACGCGTTCAACGCGACGACTGGCCAGCAGCTCTGGCGATTCAATCTCGGCGCCGGCGTGAACGCGCCGCCGATCACCTACGAGGTCGGCGGAACGCAGTACGTCGCCGTCGCCGCCGGAGGTAACTTCCAGCTAGGTTATCCGTACGGCGACACGGTGGCCATCTTCAAGCTCGCGAAGTAGCCGAAACGATCAGCCTACGGCGACACGACGATCGTGCCATGCATTGACGTTTCAAATTGGTGCGGCTTGCAGAAATACGGGTACGTGCCGGGCCGATTCAGACGGAGGCTGAACGTTTGGCCGTCGGCGATAAGAGGGGAACTGCGCCAGCGATCGTCGCCGGTGTCCTGAGTCCCGCTCGTAACCGTATGAGGATCTTGATCCGTGTTAAGCCAAATAATCTCCTGACCCACCTTGACATGTACGACTCGCGGCACAAAAGCATGATCGTGAATGACTACTCGCACGGGCTGCAGGGCATCGGCACCGGCAGCTCCTGCCGATAACCAAAGAAGGAGACCGGCAAGAAGGGCGCTTCGTTTGTGTCTCATCGGTTGAAGACGTTGCTCGCGAGGTCTTTATCGGGCCGCTGATCCACGTACGCCACGGGCGGGCAGTTCACGACAAAGACCGATCCATATGGTGCACCGCCGGGTCCCGTTAGGTATCCCTCGCCAACGAGATTCAGAATTTGATTCTCATCGGTCTGACGCACGTTCTTTCCACTCTTGACAGCCGAGGCTGTCCAAACCCCGAGCTGAACGTCCCACAGCGGGCTGTAGGCGTTTGCGTGGCGCGGATCGTCGAGCGAGGGGAAGTCTCCTTGGACGTTTAGCGGCGAGCCGAGAGTTGACGAATTCGCTAGGGTAGCATCCTTGCCGAGATTGCCATGCAGACCGAGGTACATCAAGCCTTGACCCGTTTCGGGTGACGTGGGACCGTTTGCGAAAACGAAGATGCGCTCGCGCGCCGAGCCCAGGTTGTCGTCACCGTTGGCGAATGACGCGTGGTTCAGCAACGGGACATACGTGGCGCGTTCAACGGTCGCGGCCCCGGGATCCGAAGCTTCAGTGCTCAGATAGACGATCGGCTGGCCCGAATCGAAGCCATGTGCCAGCAGCATCGTCACCTCGGGTCCGTCCTCGTCTTGCCGGGTGTCGATCGCAAGAACGCGATCGTGAGTGTTCGTATGATGAATCACATCGAATGGCCCGTTACCGGTGGCGACAATCGGCATGTTATATATGACATCGGATCCTGCGATGCGCACGAAGGGCGAGTAGCGCGGTCCGCCCACTGCCCCAGGTGACGCCTTCAAGGGCGGAAATCCGGTGGCTGAAGCAACATATACGCGCGTCGGAGCGAAATTCGGTGCGTCTTCGAAGTGCAGAACGGCGTCGTTGTTAAACTTGCCGGTTGGCTTACCCAAGGTCGCTGTCTGCACGCATTCGGGGCAGTTGATCGCCATATTTGCGAGTTTGGGCGCATAAAGCACGTTTAGATCGTGTGCTATGCCGAAGTCGGAAGCATCCGTAATGATGTACCAGACCGTTTGCCCGTGCGCAACCCCGCGATGAATGGGAATGACTGCAGTGCTCGCTGCGACGTTGACGTCGCGCGCGCTTAGGAGCACCAAATGGGACTGTGGCAGGTACTGGGATTCGGCGGACGCGTTGTGAAGAGACGTCGTGCGCGCTACCACGGCGCCTAAAGCAGCTATTGCGGTAAGAGCCACCACGCGCAGTGGCCACGAGGACTTGCTGGTCATTTCATCCTCCGGAAAAATCCAAGAAAAAAAGCACCTCGGCGCCGAGGATACCACGAGCTCGAACTTGTAGTCTGCCGAGTTTATGTTTGCAGACAGAAGCTCGAGCCGCGTGGTAATATCCGCGAGAATGGGCAGCCTGTCACGCAGAGCAGCTCTGGCGGTTCTATGCGCGCTGCTGCTATCAGCCGTTGCGAGCGCCAGTCCGCCTTACTACTATCTGGATCCGCAGCAGATTGACCTGACGACGCTTCTGCCCCCGCCGCCCGACGCTGCATCGGCGCAAGAACGGACCGATGAGCAACAGGTTGCTGCAGCAGTCGCGGCCCGCAGTTCGGCCCAGCTCTCTGAGGCCAAGGCGGACTCAATGCGCAGCGTTTTCTTCTTTGCGCAGGCGATCGGACCGCAATTTGAGGCAGCGAAGCTGCCGCTGACGACGCGTTTCTTTTCGCGTATTCGGTCCGATGTAGAGCAGCTCGTCGACCGAGCGAAGGCGTATTGGGATCGGCCTCGTCCAAACGGCATGCGCAAGGCGCGCGGCTCGTATCCCAGCGGTCACGCCGCATTCGCAGCCGCAACGGCGATCGTCCTCTCGCAGTTAATTCCCTCGAAGCGCGACGCCATTTTCGTGCAGGCTCGCGTCTTCGCAGAAAACCGAATTATTTTAGGCGTCCACTATCCGAGCGATGTCGCGGCCGGCTGGACGGCCGGGACTTTGGCAGCCTACGCCATGATGCACAACCGGACATTTCGACAGGACTTCGCCGCTGTGAACGCCGAGCTGCGCGCCGCGAACCTCTAACTACCGTTGTTCTCGGGACAAGGGAACGTCGGGACGCGCATACGTGATCAGGACGCACGTCACCAACGCGAATGCCACGAGCGGGAATTTGAGCGATAGAAACATCGCCGTCGCGAACAAACCCAGAGTAAGCGAAGACCTTGCGAGTGCTCGCCGGCGAGTCTCCGTGCTCATCTCCCCGACCCGCTCGCGAGGCACGACTTCGTAGGCGAATCCGTGGTAGGACAGATTGACCAAGATGATGACGGCCGCGTACACGAACACGGGAACCGCTGCCATTCGCGTGTCCGCCACCCAGGCGGTGGCAAATGGCACGACCGATGCCGAGAGCATGTGCAAGAAGTTCCAGAGAATGAGTTTGGGCGATGAACGCTCGGCGAAGCTCCATAAGAAGTGGTGATTGATCCACATGATGACGATCAGGAAATAGCTCACCACGTAGCTGAGTGCGGTCGGCCACTCCTGAAGAAGCGCTTCAAAAGTCGGATGGGACGGCAACTTGAGCTGCAAGACCATAATGGTAATGATTACCGCGAATACGCCGTCGGAAAAATTCGCCAGTCGCTCCTTCGTGATGCTTCCAATCACGACGAGGCTCGTCTGCCAATCGCTCTGGCGCGGTGCGCCGCTTGTTTCGATCGATTTCCGCAGACCGCCATGCTGCACCATCGTCGAGAGAGCGTCGGGGTGCGGTCGACATATACCAGCGAACACGTTGCGCCTTCGCACGCCTTGATATTGGTGAAATCCTCGTCGCAGACGACCCCAGCCAGCGCTTCGGCGATCGGCAGGAGCAACGCATCGGGCGACGGCCAACGCCGCAGCCGCGTCAGGCGCAGCGACCAGGTAGCTCCTTTCTCTCCGGCGTGCGCTACGATCTGTCGGAATTCTCGGCCTCGTGCGAGGAGCTGATTGAGCGGTTCCAACTCATCGAGCGCCTTCGGTCCGAGCGGCTTACCTCGGTGCGCGTGAACGAATGTTCGAAACCACTCCCGCAGCGCTCGCGCTTGCGCCGCCACCGCATCGATCTCCCCGGGCAGAGCCCTTTTTCGCAGCGCACGCGCCGTCTCGTCCGAGAGAAGCTGCGCAGACTGGAGCCAACCGAGGAGGTCGTCGCCGGACGCCAGCCACTCCACCGGCGCGTCCACCGGCGACGCGATCGAGTTCAAAAAGTCTAGGCCAACCGATCCGGCGAGGAAAAAAGGCTCTGGCCGCTCACTCGTCACGATCTGTAACCCTTACTACTACCGTTTAGGAGTTACTTGAACGCCCGCAAGTGCCAGCCTGCAAGCGAAACCGGAGCGTTTGCGTTCTTTCGTAACCTCTGAACATCGTATTGACAGGTTAGCATTTAAGGAGTAGTCTGTAAAGCCTCGGATGCCCAGCCGGCAAGCTGGGAGGAGGGGTTTCTCCGAACGGAGGCTACGCCGTGGACAGCAAGACTCGAAGGGCCGCGCTTCGTCATTTTCTCAAGGAATGCCGAGCTCGTTTAACCCCCGATGAGGTCGGATTGGCATCGAGCGGACGCCGTCGCGTTCCGGGCTTGCGGCGGGAAGAGGTTGCCGAACTCGCCGGGATCAGCTTGGCGTGGTATACGCGCCTAGAGACAGCGCGAGACATCCGCGTCTCGCCCAGGCTCGTGGACCGATTAGCAAGGATCCTTCGGTTGAGCGACGAGGATAAGCTGCAACTTTTCTCTTTGGCGATCGACGAGCTACCGACGTTTCAACGTGCGACACCCGATTCGGTGGGCGCAGTCGGGCGGGAGTATTTTGAGCTCACGAGATTCGCTCGTCGCTCGCGCGCGGTCTCGAGTGTCCCGGAACTCGCCGATCTAACGACCGACCTGCTGTTCGACCTCGAGCATCCAGTGGAAGACGCTTATTTTATCTCAGCGGATCTGGCCGCTCGTAACTTCTTGTTCTTAAGTCAACGCACCGCGCCCCACTTCCAGCCTGTACCGAATGTAACGTTTGATTTCGCGTCCGTGCACGACTCAAAGGAAGTCCTCGTCGAGGGAGAGCTCTGCGCTGTGGCGGATGTTGCCGACCGACAACATGCCATCTTCGCGCCGAGAGCTCGCGAACTCGGGGCCGGGCGCTTCATCAGTAAGGGCTTGCACGCAGCTTGCCTCGACGGCGCCCTCGGCTATTTCCAGGCTAGCAGCGAGCCCTTTTCCGAGCGCGAGGGCGAGCTTCTGTCCCTGGTCGCGGAAATTGCGTATCTGGCCCTTGCTTCGCGTGCTTGAGCGTTATTTATACATCGCGAAGATCTGCAGACCAAATGTATGGAGTGCAAAATCGCGCTGACCGTGGCCGACGAAGAGCGCCCGGTTGAGCCACCGGTACTCTCTTGCAGCAGTATGAAACCGTACGACGAACTCCGCCGGGACCTTCGACATTAACAGGTCGTCTAAAGCATCGACGTAACCATCGTCGCCGACATCGTATAATCCGGCAACAGAAGCGCAAACGAGGTCACCCGCCGGGCTCCGAAGCACCTGCTTCGACTCGAACGTAATCACACCGTCACCACGCACGGTATCCCATTCCTCCCCACCGTTCGCAATAGCGGCAAGCTCCATGCGGGGACCGTGAAACCTTCCTGATGCGACGATATAGTGAAGGATAATCTCGTCGGGTGTCGGGCCAATAAGATGGTGGTCCGGACTAAACTCGAGGGTAGCCTCGGCTAGGAACGTACCCATTAACGGCAGGGTACTCCCTTCAGCACAGCGCTAACCACTACAGTGGCAGTTGAGAGGATAACCTCTGGACTGGCAGCGAGCGAGCTTGTCGGTTATCATGCAAACCGATATGTCGATCAATTGCGAAGCCCCCCGCGCGCGCCGTCTGCCGTCCTCACGGCTGAAGCCGCTTCTCAAGCACTTTCGTGTGAGAATCGATCCAAAAGAGAGCGCCTTGGGCCCGCATACGCGCCCGCCGCGGCGCCGCGGCAAGCCTGTGACGCAAGAAGAGCTCGCCGAGTGTATCGGTGTGAGCCGCCATTGGTACGGCATGCTGGAATCCGAAAGGCCGTGTCGCGTTTCGATTTTTCTCTTGGATCGCCTTGCGGCGATTCTTATGCTATCGGCTCGCGAACGAGCGACTCTCTTCGCTCTGGCGCTGCCTGAGCTGGATTTTAACCAATCGCTACTTTCCAAAGGCGGTCGTACCTAATGAACGG
Source organism: Vulcanimicrobiota bacterium (assembly GCA_030043675.1). Lineage (GTDB taxonomy): Bacteria > Vulcanimicrobiota > Vulcanimicrobiia > Vulcanimicrobiales > Vulcanimicrobiaceae > Cybelea. The sequence continues at coordinate 11,969 of JASHXG010000268.1, read as the reverse complement.
AATCACCTACCGTCACGTCGACGTCGACGCCACGAAGATATTCTATCGCGAAGCCGGCCGGAACAAAGAGACGATTCTGTTACTTCACGGCTTTCCCAGCGCAAGCCACATGTTCCGCGACCTTATACCGCTTCTCAGCGAGCGGTACCACGTCGTCGCGCCGGATCTCCCGGGCTTCGGGCAGTCCGACATGCCGGCTCGGGAACGGTTCTCATATACATTCGAGAATATCGCGGACGTGATGTCACACTTTACTGAAGCAATTGGGCTTGAGCGCTTTGCGCTATACATCTTTGACTATGGCGCGCCGATAGGGCTTCGCATGGCGCTCAAACATCCAGATAGAGTCGCCGCAATCATCTCTCAGAACGGTAACGCATACCTCGAGGGCTTGAGCGAAGGCTGGAACCCAATCCGAGCCTACTGGAAAGATCCTAGCCAGGCAAATCGAGGCGCGCTTCGCATGTTTCTCAAACCGGAAACGACGGAATGGCAATACACGCAGGGCGCTCCGGACAAGTCGCTGGTGTCTCCCGATGGTTATTCCCTCGACAACTTCTACTTAGCTCGGCCCGGAGCCGATGAGGTTCAGCTCGATCTGCTGCTTGATTACGCGAGCAATGTCGCAATGTATCCGGCTTTTCAGCAATACTTCCGTGACAATCAACCGCCGCTGCTCGCCGTTTGGGGCCGCAACGACCCATTCTTCTTGCCGCCGGGTGCCGAGGCGTTCAAGCGTGACATTCCTAGTGCAGAGGTTCGCTTCTTGGATGCCGGACATTTCGCGACTGAGACGCATTCCGAGGCGATTGCTGCCGCGATAATCGAGTTCTTGGCTGCTCGGCGCTCGGTCGCGATGGCGTAAGGAGATAACGATGAGTATCAAGGTTTGGTTTCTTGCAATGTTCGGCGCGGGACTAGTTGCGGTTTCGCCGGCCGCGATCTCCGCAGCGCCGGCCGCTACCGACGTCATACGCGTGGATGGGTGCGTAGCGAGCCCCGCTCGCCCCGAAGCTTCGTATATGGGCCCGTTTACGAAGATGATTCTGCAACCCGGCCTGCCGGCGATGGCGCTGGTCGACTTTGTGAACGCTTCGAGCGTTTCGATCGACACGGTCGAGTTTGGTCTGGTTGCCGACGGCAAGCTGTTAGCCGTCGTTCGTGACCAGGGGTCATTCGCTCCCAACGCTCGTATCATGCACGCCTACGGAATCGCGGATTCCGCCGTGCCGCCGGCCGGAAGCTCAGCCGAGTGCGTGCCCCTGCGCGTGAGGTACGCGGATGGAACAACGTGGATGAATCCGACCATGCCGGCACATTAGGACAAGGAGACCATCGATGGCAGCGCAACTTCCGCTGATAACATTCGACGTCAACGAAACGCTTCTCGACTTGGAGTCGATCACGCCGATCTTTAACCGCATCTTTGATGACGGGGCAGTGATGCGCTTGTGGTTCGCGGACCTCATCCTATATTCCGAGGCGCTAACGCTGGCCGGCGTCTACGTGCCTTTCACCGATATCGGCGCAGCCGTTCTGGCCATGTTGGCGAAGACGCGCGGCCTTACGGTCTCGGACGGCGACAAGGCGGACTTGACAAACGCATTCGCTACGATGCCGCCTCACCCGGAAGTCCCTGCAGCCCTAGATAAGCTTCGCAACGCCGGCTTCCGTCTTTTCACCCTAACGGACAATCTGCTCGAGATTCAAACGCGCCAACTTGAGCACGGAGGAATCGTCGACAGCTTCGAGCGGCGCTTCAGCGTCGATGAAGTCGGCCATCACAAGCCGTCACACGAGGCATATGCGTACGTCGAGTCGCAACTCGGAAGGAAACCGGCCGACATGCTGCTCGTAGCGTCGCACACGTGGGACACGATCGGAGCTCTAGGAGCCGGCTGGCATGCCGCGCTGATCAAGCGTCCGGGGAACGACGTGCTCGGCGTCGGACCGCAGCCCGAGGTAGTGGGGGCCGATCTCGACGATGTCGCCGGTCAACTCATCGCGCGCTATGCCGTCTGAGGAACTAACATATGGTTTCGTGGGATAAGGTAACTCGCGAGCACGTCGTTCGCGCGATGCACGAGTACGACGAACTGGGCGCAGAACGGTTTTTTGCCAAACACGGTTTTGCTCCGACGACAACGTACGATCTCGTTTGGGAGAAGCGCACGTATCCGCCAAAGGCCATTCTGGGCACGGCCTATGAATTCGCGACGGGCCACAAGCTGAATTCGGGCGACTTTGAGGGTGGAAAGAGCGGCGCGGTGAGGGTGCTCGAACAACTCGGCTTCACGGTCAAGGCGAAGTAACGCGGACGATCCTAGCGCTATTTCGGGCTGCCGGCGCTAGGCCGGGCGGCGGGACGCGGCGAACGTGCCCGCGTCCCGACGCGTTCGGGTCTCAGGAGGGTCGTAAATGAAGAGCACGGTTCCTAGCCGCCGCGTCATTGTTGGCGTGGCCGTCATGTTGCTCACAGCGTGCGGCGGAGCGCAGCCGCCGATCGGCGCGCCGGGCGTGGTGCCACAAAGCCGTGCGTTTTTTGCGCCGACTTCCGCGAACCATAATGTCGCCGTTGCGAATGGTTCGTACGGAGTGCTCTACAGCTTCGCGTTCGCTGGTCCCAACGGGTCGGAGCCTGCAGCAGGTTTGATCGACGTTAACGGCGCGCTGTATGGCACGACGACGAGCGGCGGCGGCGGCTGCCGTGGCGGTGGCGGCTGCGGAACCGTGTACAGCATTACCACAACGGGTGTGGAGAAGGTGCTGCACAGCTTCTCGCATCACCCCAAGCACACGTACACGGGGTATCCCCTAGCCGCTCTGACCAACGCGAAGGGCACGCTATACGGCACGACTGACGGCGGCGGCACGCTCTTCGGAACTGTTTTCAGCGTCAACACAGCCGGAAGGTTCAAACTACTGCACGTTTTTTCTAATGCCGGCGGATACAGGAACGGGTTCTATCCGGAAGCCAGCTTGATCAACGTGAAGGGGACGCTGTACGGCACGACCTACTTCGGCGGTTCCCTTAAGCGTCACCGCGAGGGCTTTGGCACCGTTTACACCATCAGCACGACCGGGACGGAGAAATACCTGTATAGGTTCAAAGGCGGCTCGGATGGAGCAAGCCCCCAAGCTGGCTTGATCGACATCGATGGCACGCTTTATGGAACGACGGTGCAAGGGGGCGGCTCGGGATGCTCCGGGTACGGCTGCGGTACTGTTTATAGCATCAGCACGAGCGGGGTAGAGAAGGTGCTGCACCGGTTCACCGATCACCCTGATGGAGCAAATCCCCAGGGCGGATTGATCAATGTCAACGGGACGCTGTACGGCACGACGTCTGGTGGCGGTTCATACTACGGGGGAACAATTTATAGCATCAACACGACGGGCAAAGAAAAGGTGCTATACAGTTTTCGCGGGGGCGCTGATGGCGCGCAGCCGGAAGCAGGCCTGATCGACGTCAACGGCACGCTCTACGGAACGACCTTTTCCGGCGGGGGATGCGTCAGTGCTTCATCGTCCGGATGCGGAACGGTTTTTAGTGTCAGCGCGACCGGCTCGGAGAAGGTCTTGCACCAGTTCACTGGCAACGCCGATGGCGCGAACCCGCAAGCAGGCCTACTCAACGTGAAGGATAGGCTGTACGGCACGACCCTTCTGGGCGGTGTCGGCGGCGGCGGAACGGTATTCACGGTATCCCCGTAGGGTTCGGCAGGCCGGGCTCTTCCAACGTAGCTCGCACGGTGTGATGCGTTCTTGCGGGCGTGTCCCACGTTTAAACGCGCGTTTCTGGCGGGAGCGTGTAGGAATCGAACCTACCAGCCGTCTGACGGCGGCCTCAGCGATTTTGAAGACCGTGCGGACCACCAGATCCGTACACTCCCACAAATGCGAAGAGCTCTAATTTTCTGAGATCTTCGGTTCGCTGGAATGCATGTCCCCGCCTTTATGCGCGCAGAAGCATCAGAGGGGCGTAAAGGACCAAACTGTTTGTAAGCCTCACATTCGTGATGGTGCTCGTCCAGCCGTTGATAGCTGGACTTGAAAGTCGCTCGCGTGACCCAAGCTCGCCTACCTGGCACGCTGCTCGCGCAACTGTGCGGGTGGCGCGCCGCGTGGGCGCAATGCATCGGCGCCAGTGTCCGCCGGGTGAGCGGTTACGTGCTCATCGCTGCCATCGTCGCAGTCGCATACCCAAGATCATTCATGGACCTACTCACGGCGAAGCCGAGCGCGCCAGCGAGAGCGCGTCGACCGAGGTATCGACGTTTGCGCTCAGCGTTCCGTTGACGACTGCATGCACGATGAGCGCGTCGGCGTCCACGGAGATACCGTTCAGTCCAGTCGACATCGGCTTGGCATGCAACGCAACGGTGGTTCCGTCCGGCGCGGTCAGGGTACGGTCGTAGGGCTTCATGAAGGGAGCGGTAGCTTCGTCGATGCGCTGGGACGCATCAAAGGTCGCGGCCTTGCGCACGCGAGAGATAACGAAGTTCGACGTCAGGAGCGGAGCGAACACGTTGATCAACAATCGGCTCGTGTCGATCGTGTAGTTAAGATCGGGGATTGAGATCACGTTGGTCGCCGGATCGACGGCCGGCGTTCCCCAAAGGTAGAGTTTCCCCGAAGCGCCTCCGGAGAAGTCGACCTGAATCACCACCTTCGGCTGGGGAGCGGTGGCCGTTCCGGCGTTGTTCGCGTAAATATCCACGTTGTCGACGCGCACCGTGCCGATTACCTTGACCGGGAGCTCGGTGCCGACCAGCGACGCGCGCGCCCGTTGGACCATCAGGTTGTAGGGTACGCGGACGTTGATCGGCAGGCGAAACTCGTCAGGGATGTCGAGCGTCGCGAAACTGGGAACCGAAACCTGCGACGGCGGCGGCGGCGCGCTCCCCAGCGAAACTTGTGGCTTTGCGGCGACGGCGAGGTTGAAGGTCGCGAGCAAATCATTGCCGCTGGTTGCGAGCGAGAGTTTGCGCACGGTCGCGTTCTGCAGGTTGGGCGTGAGCCATGCGTTCTCCGAGACTTGAACCGGCTGCGCCAACTGTCTAGCGATCGTCGCGAACGCGGCACGCATGACGACATCGAAAGCCCGCCGTATCACCCGCGCAACCGCCTCGGACGCCTTGTTCAGAGCGCGCAGATACGGCTCGCGAAGGGCCGGCGTCAAGTCGATTCCGCCGTTATTCAGGAACGAGCTCGCGATATTGCAGAACGCTGCAAGGCGCCCGGTAAAGTCCGAGACGTTCGTCTGAAACGTTCCATCCGGGCGCACTCGAGCGGCGACGGCCGCCGACGCGCGCAGCGCGGCGTTGGCCTTGGGACCGCAGGTATAGCTTCCCGCGCGCGATCGTAGCTGGAGCTCGAAGCGCTCGTTGAATCCGATCCGAACGACGTCGCCTTGGGCGTTTGCGCCAACGTCGCCACGCCGCGCCGTAATGCGAAACTGCGTGGGTACGTACTGCGACCCAACGACCTTGTTGTTGAGATACGTCGCGATGATCGTGCGGACGTCGGCATATCCGTCGTTGGAAGCCGCTTGAACCGCGCGCCAGCCGGAGTCCAAGACCGTCGAGGATCCCGAGCGGGCGAGTACCTGTCGCAGGTTCCGGATGCGTACGTCGATCGGGATCGTAATGACGGATGTCTCTGTGTTGGTCTGTTGCGGGAACGAGGTCGCTCGTGGAGGCGCGGGCGGAAAGGCCGATTTGCAACCTTCGAGCGCAAGCGCGGAGCAAAGTATTGCCGCGCCCATGCAGTTGGTCAATGCGCGCATCGTCAACGGCATCATCTACCCCCTCCAGCAGTCTCGTGCACCTCGGGCTCGATGTCCGCGGCTAAGCGACCGGAGCGAATCGCGTCCATCATTGCGGCGTAATCGCGGTCGACTTGTACGGCATAGGCTTTGCAGTAGTCCACGATCGCGCTATCGAAAACATCGCTCCGGCCCAGGTAGCCGGTGATCATGTCCGCATCGCCGGCTTTGGCGTGCGCGCGAGCAAGTGCCCAACCGCATATCCTTGCGTAGTCTATTAGCGTGCTCGCCCTAAAACGGGCCGCGTCGACGGACACCTTCATATCTCGCAGTTGGCGAACGTAGAAATGGGCCTCACCCGGTATCTCCGTCCAGCCGAGGAAGATGTCGCCGGCGGCCTGCAGGAGCCGTTGTCCGTTGACGACGCGCTGACCCTCGTGCGCATAGCGGCGCGAGCCAGACGCGGGCTCCAACGCAGACCGACGCGCCTCTTTCATTTGCAGGAACAACGGCTCTTCGCCATCGGCGAGGAACAGCGCGGCGTAACAGCGCGTGCCCACGCTCCCTACGCCGACGGCTTTTATGGCGGCATCCTCGAAATGGTAGCGGTCGAGCAGGTGCCGCAGATCGTCTCCGGCCGTCGCTTTGTAGCTGGCAATGAGCGCCGCAGCCCTTCCCTCCCAGTCGCCGACATGCTTGAACGCGTGGCTGATGAGCGGCGGATCGTCAATGATCTTCGCCCGCCCGTCCACGATCCTGATCAGCTTCGGAAAAACGGACTCTGAGGTGCGCGCCGTCGCTTTGCGCCGGTACTTCTGCAGCGTGTGCTGCGTCTTACGGTGATCGGAAAAGACGTGGACAAGATCGTCGACGCGAATTCCCTCGTACCAGCGTTCAAGAATGGTGCGTTCGGCGAGCTCAGCAATGCGCAAGCGGTACGATGCGACACATACGCGGATGGCTTCCTCCGTGATGCTTTCGGCGAGGTCGACGCCGCGCCCAGCGAGGAGGATGCTGACCGCGAGACGTTTTACGTCCCACTCGAACGGCCCCGGAAATGTCTCATCGAAGTCGTTCATGTCGAACGCCAAACGCCGTTCGGGCGTCGCAAATCCGCCGAAGTTCATCAGGTGACAGTCGCCGCACAGCTGCACCTCGATCCCTGCGGTAGGAGAGGCGGCAAGATCGCGCGCTTGAATCGCGGCCGTACCACGGTAAAAGGTAAACGGCGAGATCGACATTCTGCCGTAGCGGACCGGCAGAAGATTTTTGATCCGCCCCTCGTCCGACGCCTCGAGCAGTCCAATCGGATCGTCCGTTCTGACGCTCCATTTGGCATGCGATCTGCGGGGACATTGCGAGCGCAAGTTCTTCCCAGCGGCCCTGCGCTCAGCTTTCGTCATCCAGTACCGCCGAAAGCGTACTGCATTTTCCGAGGTTTTCGACCCTTGCGGGGGTCGGTCCCGTTCAGCCGCCGGCTAAGGATTCCTCGTCATCACCCTCGTCACGGGACCCGCTATGCCGATGCCGGCGTTGCGGAATGCCTTGACTACGCGACGGTTCAGCTCTAATGAGACGGCCCTTCGTTCGGCGGGCCGCACCTTGATCCAGGCACGAAGCTCGATGCCGCCGGCCGACATCGACTCGACGCCGAGAACTTCTGGCGGCTCGAGAACTGCTGCGCACCACTCGTTCTCGCCGGCGAAGTCAGCGAGAACGCGTTTGAGCATGCCGAGGGCCTTCTCGACGTCGGAGTCCTGCGTAATCAAAATCCTAAAGTCAATGCGCGACCGGCTCCGCGTCGCATTTTCAGCTATGGTGATCGTACCGTTTGGCAGCGTAACCACGGATCCGGTGTCCGTTCTTATTTGCGTTATTCGTAGCGTCAGCCACTCTACCGCGCCTGTTACGCCATTGACGGTAACATAATCGCCGACGGCAAACTGATCCTCGGCGAGGATAAGGAATCCGGCGACGTAGTCTTTAACGACACTCTGGCCCGCCAGGCCAAGCACGAGAGTAACGACGGCTCCAATGGTCAGCGCCGACGCCGGCGAAAACGAGAAGATCGATAACGTCACGATGACGCCGATTAGATAGAGAACGACGCCTTTTAAATCATCGACTGCATCGATGATCATCGGCCGTCTTAGTGCTTTTCGCGCTGCGTCCTCCGAACTCAAAAACGGATTATAGCCTACGGCGCTGCCGAATTCGATGAGTGCAAGACGAGACAAATAGTTGACGACAACGATGACGAACCATAGCGCGGCAACGACGGCGATCCGGCGCGATAACGCCGTCGCATGGCCGCGGGTCGCGGGAATGATCGTGAGAATCCAAAGCCCGACTAGCAGCCAGAGCAGTAATACTCCCCAGCCCAGTAGCCAAGACGCGCCCTGAACGAGGTGGTGCCGTCTACGCAACCACTGCCGCGCGGCACCGCTGTCGTCGGTCGCGTCGACCCCGGGTTCTTTGGCCGCAAGTGCATCGGAGCGCCGGCGCAGCCGGCCGCGCAACCAAAGCATCAGCCACGTCAATACGACCGCACAAAGCGCGACGAATGGAGCTTTGCGGAGCTCGCCAGCGACGTGCTCGGGAGATGACGCGGCTACCACCGGCGCCAGCGCTTCCTGCAAGATGTTGCGCCACTGCTCGGCGAGCTGATCTGCGGGGAGACCATGTACCGATGTGTCGGCTTCGGTAACGGTCACGATCTGAGCAAGGTCGACACGCTCCGCGTCGGTTGCGTAGAGTATCGGGTAGCCATTCTGCTTGCCAATCTCGACACGAAATGTGGCCGCATCGAACCGGGCAGTGGGAACTTCGAAGATACTTTCCGGCGGAGGAACGAGGCTGGCGAGGTTATTCTCCACCGTCTCGACGCGTATGACTATCGGCGGAATGACGTCGGCACTGGTCGCGGCGGGAGTCGCAACATCGAAAAGCTTCTTGCCCAGGTATAAAACGGTCGCCGTGTCGTAGCCTCGCACCCGCTTCACTGCGATTCCATGTGGCGATGCCGACTCCGACGCGACCGGAATCGGCATCGGTACCTGAGCCCAGGCTCGCGGACTACTTAGAAGCAGAGCAACGAGGGCCGCCGCAAAGACAGTGGCGCGGCACGTCATGTGCTCTTATCTTCGCGGCACGAGGCGAACATACTTCCAACAAGGAGGTGCCAATGGTCTTGAGGCGCCGCAACCGGTGTATGTTTTTCCGCAGTCTTGCCGCCGGGCCTTATTATACCGCCGATGCCGAGCACCAGGTTTGACCAAAGCGTGCGTCACTGGGAAGTCCACCGGCACCAGCACCTGGGGTGTTTACGGCCAGTCCTCGGACAAGCGGGAAAGGCGCGTCATGTATCATCAACCCGGCTGCAGATCTCGGTTGCGCCGGAAGCATTACGCGCGGTGAAGTTAGGACACAACACCGCAATAGCACCGGCCAATCCCTCGTCGCTTATGCGGCGGAGTCGGCAACGTCAACGATCGAAGACTTAGGCGTGGCGCAACTGCACGAGGGCGTCGCCAAGGTGGAAGTCTTTCTGACGCCGATGGCGGCGGTATTCGAAGTGCGCGAAAACGAGCGTGGTCGGTCGAACGTCGAGTTCCAGTTCCGCACCATCGGCGTTCCGAGCGACACGCGAAACGTTCGCTTGCCCGCTGGTCCACCAATGCCGGCCTTCGCGCCCCCTCGCAACTAAACTCTCGTCGAGCCGGTTGGTTGGGCCCAAGGTGGAGGAGAAGAGTTGCCTCGCTATGGCCGTAACCGCACCGGACCTTACAAAGACGCCGCCGCGGAGCGGACGCGAAATGCTCGGCCGCTATGCGTGGCTGGCAAGACTGGCCGACAAAGTCCGCGCCGAACGCGCGCATACAAACGGCACGTACCCCGGCTACTGTCCCCTCGGCGTGGGATTTCTTCAGTACGCCGGCATCACGCGCGACGCGTTCGACGCGTTGATCGAGCAGGGCGCTGACGACACGCAGCTCGTCACGTACTTCGACCGGCACGTTTCGGACGCGCAGCGCGAGGCGGCGAACCGTTTCGTGCTGGTCGAGTGCCGCCTCTACCTCGACCAACAAGACGCCGAAGAGGGGCGCATCCAAACGGGCTAACCCTGAAGGCGTCGGAAGGGCAGGCCCGGCCGCCGGGTAAGGAACGAGCGTGAAAACCCGCTCCGACATCCGCAACGTCGCGATCGTCGCGCACGTCGACCACGGCAAGACGACGCTGGTCGATGCCATGCTCAAGCAGAGCGGCGTCTTTCGCGAAGGTCAGCAGGTCGCGACGCGCGTGCTGGATTCGAATCCCCTGGAGCGCGAGCGCGGCATAACGATTCTGGCCAAGAACACCGCCGTGCGCCACGGTGACGTCAAGTTCAACATCGTCGACACCCCTGGGCATGCCGACTTCGGCGGCGAGGTGGAGCGCGTGCTCCAGATGGTCCAGGGAATCTTGTTGCTGGTCGACGCCGCTGAAGGCGTCATGCCGCAGACCCGGTTCGTCCTGCGCAAGGCGCTCGAGCTCGACCTACGCGCGATCGTGGTCGTCAATAAGATCGACCGCAAAGATGCTCGTCCCCTTGAGGTCGTGAATCAAACCTTCGATCTCTTCGTCGAGCTTGGCGCGAACGACGAGCAAGCCGACTTTCCGGTGCTCTTCACCAACGCCAAGGCCGGCATCGCGAAGCGAGCGCTCGAGGACGCGAGCGACTCACTCGAGCCGCTCTTCGAGACGATCGCCGCGCACGTTCCCGAGGCGCCGGCCGAAAGCGGGCCGTTCCAGCTTTTGATCTCGGCGATCGATCACAACCAATACGTCGGACGCATCGGGATCGGCCGCATCTTCCGCGGCTCCGCCCGCGTCAGCGCGCCGATCGCCAAGATCGCTCGCGACGCCAGCGTGACGACCGGTTTGCGACTGGGTGCGCTGCTGACGTTCGCGGGCTTGGAGCGCATCGAGATCGCGGAAGCCGCGGCCGGCGACATCGTCTGCATCTCGGGGGTCGAGAACCTCAACATCGGCGACACCATCGCCGATGCCGCCACGCCGGAGAGCATTCATGCGATCGCGGTCGACGAGCCGACCGTCTCGATGTTCTTCAGCGTCAACAACTCGCCGTTCGCAGGCAGGGAGGGGAAGTTTCTCACCTCGCGCCAGATCCGCGCCCGCCTGATGCGCGAGCTCGAGTCGAACGTCGCGCTGCGCGTGGCCGACACGGACTCCGCCGATACGTTTGAAGTGCACGGTCGCGGCGAGCTGCATCTCGCGATCCTGATCGAAACGATGCGGCGCGAAGGGTACGAGCTGGCCGTTTCCAAACCGCAGGTCATCGTAACGCAGCGCGACGGGAAGCGTTGGGAGCCGGTCGAGTACGTCGTAGTCGACGTTCCCGAGGCGTACGCCGGCGCCGTGATCGAGGCCCTCGGCCGGCGCAAGGCCGTTATGTCGAACATGCTGAGCGTCGGCGAAGCGCAGCGCCTCGAATACACGATGCCGACCCGCGCCATCTTCGGCCTGCGCGGCGAGCTGCTTACGCTGACGCGCGGCACCGCGATTCTCTCGCACACCTACTACGACCATCAAGAGTGGCAGGGCGAGCTCCCCGGCCGCAACGTCGGTGCACTGGTTGCCAGCGATACGGGTCGCACCACCGCCTATGCGCTGGCCGGACTCGAACAGCGCGGACATTTCTTCGTGGGCCCGGGCGTCGACGTCTACGAAGGCATGATCGTCGGCCGCGCCAACGACGATAAGGACATCGCGCTCAACGTCGTGCGCGAGAAGAAGCTCACGAACATGCGCGCGGCCGGCTCCGACGAGACCGTACGGCTGGCGCCGCCCGAGGAGCTCTCGCTCGAGCGCGCCATCGAGTTCATCGAAGACGACGAGCTGGTCGAAGTAACGCCGCAGTCGATCCGCCTGCGCAAACGGATTCTCAACGAGGGCAATCGCTTGCGCCTGCGCAAGCGCGAAGCCGCTAAGGCATAAGCTTGCGCGCGAGGTAGTCGGCGGCCGCCGTATCGGCTTCGAGCCAGGACGCGTACCGCAGGAAGCCGTGAATTTCGTTCGGGATGACGATCTGCTCGAACGACACGTGCGCCTGGCGGAGGCGCTCGACCAAATCGACCATCTGATGGAACTCGACGTTACGATCGTCGTCGCCCTGGATCAAGAGAACCGGCGACTTCCAAGT
>JASHXG010000033.1 GCA_030043675.1 Vulcanimicrobiota bacterium | reverse complement strand
TCGATCTGCTCCTGAAGCTTCCGCTGCTCTTCACGTAGTTCGCCGATGTTGTCGCGCAGCGCCGTCACCTGCGCCGGAACCTTGCCGGCTTCGCGGATGCGAATCGCGGCCTCCATCGCATCGCGCCGTACTCGCCCGTCGAAAGCCAGACGGGAGAGGCGATCGAGCGCTGGGAGCAATCGCATGTCGCCAAGCGACTCGGCCGCCGCGATTGCGTCGAGTTGAACGAGAAAGGTTTCGTCGTCGAGCCGCTCCTCGAGTTGGGCAACGACGCGTGTGCGCTCGCTCTCCACGAGTTCGCCGGTGCGCCCGAGCGCCGTCACCGCCGCTCGGCGCAGGCCTTCGTCGTGCTCGGGGCGCGCCGCCTCGAGAATCGGCGCCATTGCACGCGCGTCGGCCAACTCCGCTAAACCCTGCACGGCGCCGGCTTCGACCGTACCGTTCCAAGTGCTTTCCTTCGTGGCAGCCACGAGTACGTCGAAGGCTCTCGGGTCCCGCGTCTTGCCGAGCGCGTTCAACGCGGCGGCACGCACGAAATACGAAGCGTGCGATCGCGCAGGCGGCAAGAGCGCGCTTGCAGCCTCGGGGTCGCGAAAGTTTCCCAGTGCCGCCGCCGCGGCGCGAACGACCTTGGGATAGGGATGGGAGAGCGCCGCGATCAGGAGCGTGCGCCCTCGCGGAGCACGGGTTTCGCCGATCGCTGCCGCAGCCTCAGCAAGGACGCCCCAGAAAGGCTCTTGCTCGAACGCTCGCGCGAGCGCATCCCACGCGGCGCGGCTCCCGTCTCCGCTGAGTTCGCGGGCGGCCCGGATGCGCGCCACCACGTCCGGATCGCCGGTCAGCGCGGCCGCGGCATGCCGCGTGCCGAGGCGATAGGTAACCTTGCCCAAGACGAACGCGCCCGGATCGAAGCGCACCAGCCGCGGCTCGAAATCGAGCGGGACGGTGATCGTTTCGTGCCCGCGCTCGATATGCGCGCGCACGCGCCGCTCGCCCTCGAGGGCGCCCGTTCCGAAGTTCGCGGCCGGCGCATCGGGCGATGATGGAACGAAACCCACCTCCACGTCGAACTCGTATGCCGGATGCTCGGCGTCGATCGCTTGTTTCTGGTCGATCGTCACGGTAGCGACGCCGCGCTCCGGATCCCACGCCAAGCTTATTTCCAACTCGGGATGACCGCCGCGAAAGATCCACTGATCGAAAAATCCGCGCAGGTTGCGGCCGGTCGCATCCTCGATTGCACGCACGAAGTCGATCGTCTCCACGTTACGCTGCGCATTGCTCCTGACGTAATGGCGAATCGCGCGCCAAAAGCGTGCCTCGCCGAGCTCGCCGCTCAGCGCGTGCAGCACGGCCGCCCCTTTTTGGTAGAGGTGACGGTCGAAAATCTCGATCGGGTCGCGGTATGTATTGGTGACGATCGGCCGGCGGTAGCGGCTGGCGTCTTCTCGCAGGTAGGTCGTCACGGCATCGTAGATATCGTAGAGATATTCGTCGTAGCCGAGGTCGGCTTTCCGCCAGACCGCTTCCATGTACGTTGCGAAGCCTTCGTTGAGCCAAGCGTGTGCCCAATCGCGGCAAGTCAGAAGATCTCCAAACCACTGATGAGCGAGCTCGTGTGAAACCAGCGGATCGCTCGAGAAATCGAGGTGCGCCGTCTGGTCGTGAAGCGTCCGCTCCGTCTGCGTCGTCGCCGAGGTATTCTCCATGCCGCCGAAGATGAAATCGCTTACCGCGATCTGCGAATAGCGTGCGTAAGGGTACGGTGTGCCAATGCGCTCTTCGAAGTGTTCGATCATGCGGGGCGTGTTCCCGAAGGCGCGCGCTCCGTCGGCTTCGCGTCCGGGCAGCACGTAATAAAAGACCGGTGTCCGGTTGCGCCCGGCCGTGCCCAGCGCCACCTCCACGAACGGTCCGGCTACCATCGTCATGAGGTACGTGCTATGCGGGGAGTCTTGCTGATAGCGAAAGATCGTACGATCGCCGTCGTCTCTGCGCTCTACCAACTCGCCGTTGCCTAAAGCGAACATGCCCTTGGGAACGACGACCGTCATCGAAGTTCGCTGCTTCTCGTGCGGATAGTCCAGGCACGGGAACCAGTATCGCGCGTTTTCGTCTTGGCTTTGCGTCCAAGCGTGCGCGATCTTCTCCGGGTGCGCCGCGGTCGGTTTGATGAAAAACAAGCCGTGGCGCGGCTTTGAGACGCGGTACGTAACGGCGAAGGTCGCGCGTTCGCCGGCCGGGATCGGCGGCGAGAATTCGATCTCGAGCTTGTCATCTCGCTGGACGAAGCGAACGCTGCGCGTCTCGTGCGAGCCGATCCCTACGCGCTCGACGCCCGACACGTGTAGGTCGACGGCGTCGAGCATCAAGCGGTGCACGCTTTCGTCGATGGCGCGAACGGTCATCGTAGCGATGCCGTCGAGGGTCTCGCGCTCCAGGTCCGGCGTTAGATGGAGGTCGATGTGTTCGACGGAAACGAGCTTATCCGGTCCATATTGAGGCCGCGCGCCAGGCAGCGCAAAAGCGCGATGGTCGTTCGTCTCGTCGCGAAGCATGCAAGGAGTTAGCTTACGAGTCGAACGAGTGCCGCTCCTGTACCGCCTTGGGTTCGGCGGCTGACTGCAGGCCGCCGGTGACCTCGAGTACGGCGCCGGTGATGAAGTCGCGCTCCGAAGCAATCAAAAATCGCACCGCATCCGCAACATCCTCGTAGCTTCCCGGCCGGCGGCGCGGGTTAGCCGCCGAGCGTTCGCGCGCGAGCGCGCGAGCAAGCGGCTTCTCTCGGATATCGCCCGGCACGACGACGTTGACGGTAATGCCGTTGCCGGCTTCCTCGAGAGCCAGGCTGCGGGCGAACGCGACCAACGCGCTTTTCGCAGCCTGATAGAGCGACAACCCGCGAAACGGACGCGTTTCGCTCGAGCCGATCGAACCGAAAAAGACGATTCGACCGAAGTTCGCCTGGCGCATCGCGGGCAGCGTCGCGCGCGCCGCCAAGACCGCGCTGCGCACGTTACCGTCGAACATCTCGCGATAATCAGCGAGGGTGGAGCGATCGAATCGTTTGGCGACGAGTGGTCCGACGGCGTGGACCAGCGTGTCGAACGGTCCATGCTCCCGCACGGCGCGAGCCAGACTCTCCTCGATCGCTGCAGGGTCGTCGAGAAAGTCGATGCGGACGGCCGCGGCCCGCGCCCCCGCTGCTTCGATCGCAGCGACCGTCGCAGACGGCGCCGTCGTCCGATAGCTGATCGTCACGTGGGCGAAACCGTCGCGCGCCAGCGCGGGTGCGATGCCGGCGGCGAGACCGCCGGACGCTCCCGTCACCAGCGCGCAGCGCGTTCCGACGCTACTGCCCCTGGACGAAGTTCCAGGCGAACTCGAACGGGAGGCCGCCCTGCGTGTTACCGGTGACTCGCACGCGGTGACGGCCGCGCGGTAGCGGCCCCGGCAGCGTGACGACGTACGCTTGGCCGTTCGTTTGTAAGCCCGACGTTACGTTCTGTCCGTCGAGCCAGACGCGAATCGTCGAAAATCGCGCCGGACGATCGAAGGCGAAGCGGATCCGCGGATTGCGGTTAAAGATCGTGCCCGTCGGCGACTGGCTTACGAGCTGAACCGTAGGAGGCCGCACCGGCTGCGGCGGTGGCCGCACCGGCTGCGGCGGCGGCCGCACCGGCTGCGGCGGCGGCGCTACCGG
>JASHXG010000032.1 GCA_030043675.1 Vulcanimicrobiota bacterium | reverse complement strand
CACGGCATCGAGGGGAGCGAGCCGATGCGCCGCGCGTTCCGTGAGTTGCTGCTCTGTGCGCCCGGTTTGAACGAGTATATCTCAGGCGCGATCCTGTACGACGAGACGCTCCGTCAAACGGTCGAGGACGGCCGGCCCTTCGTTGAGGTCATGAACGAGTGCGGAATCTTTCCCGGCATTAAGGTCGACACGGGGCTCGTGCCGCTGGCCGGGGCGCCGGAGGAGCACGTCACGCAAGGGCTCGATGGACTGCGCGAACGCATCCGCGAGTACTTCAAAATCGGCGCCCGCTTCACGAAGTGGCGTGCCGTGTTCATGGTCGGCGAAACGTCGCCGAGCCCGGCGGCCATTCGCGCGAACGTTCACGCCTTGGCGCGCTATGCCGCGCTCGCCCAAGAGGGCGGGCTCGTGCCGATCGTCGAGCCCGAAGTCTTGATGGACGGTTCGCATGCCATCGAAGCCTCGCGCCGAGCGCACGAACGCGTTTTGGAAGCGCTCTTCGAGGAGCTCGCATTCTTCAGCGTCGCGCGCGATGCGATGATCCTCAAGTGCAGCATGGTGGTCGCGGGATCCGGCGCCGCGGAGCAACCCTCGGCGGAACGCGTCGCAGCCGAGACGCTGGCGGTGCTCGGGCGCTGCGTCCCGCCCGACGTGGCCGGCATCGCCTTTCTCTCGGGCGGGCAGAGTGACGAGGACGCGACGCTTCATCTCGATGCGATGAACCGGCAAGCTCGCGATGCGCCGTGGCCGTTGACGTTTTCCTATGGGCGCGCCTTGCAACAGGCGGCACTCGGCATTTGGGGCGGCGAGTCCAGCAACGCGCCCGCTGCGCGCCGTGCGTTGCTCGAGCGGGCGTCGGCGAACGCGGCAGCCTCGCGCGGGCGCTACCTCGAGCCGGCCGTCGTCTGAAGCGACCAGCGCGGGTCCAGCTCCCGCGCGCAGTCCAGGAGCACGTCTACGAAGCGGGCCGCGGCGGGCGGCAAGGGCGCGTTCGGATTTACGACGACGTGCCATGCGCGTTCGAGGGGCGTCAGCGGCGTTGCCACTTCGATCAACAAGCCGGCGTCGAGATCTCGGGCAACGGCATCGCGCGCAACCAGCGAGATGCCCAGACCGACGCGAACGCACTCCGCAATCGCGCCGTTGGATCCGATCGTCAGACGTGCCTCGGGCGCGATCCCGAGCGCTTCGAAAAACTCCTCCGAGAGCGCACGCGTGCCCGAACCGGGTTCGCGCAGCAGCCACGTTTCGTGCGCCAGGTCTTCCGGCGCGACCGTACGATCGGGCGGCGCGACGACCACGATCTCGTTACGGCGCGTCGCGAGAGTACGAAAGCTCTCGTCGAGCGGCGGCCGTCCGGCGATCGCCACGTGCGTCTCCGCGAACCCCAAACGCTGCCAAACGTGCGCGCGCGTGCTGACGTCGAGTTGGACGTCGAGAGCCGGCAACGCGCGGCGAACGGCCGAGAGCAGCGGCGGTAGGACGTATTCGGCCACCGTGTTGACCGCGCCGACGCGAACGCGCGGATGGGCGCCGGCGTCGGCGGCCCGGACTTCGTCGATCGCGTCGTCGAGTAAGGCCATCACTCGGCGCGCGTAGGTTTCGAGACGGCGCCCGGCCTCGGTCAACCGGATACGGCGCCCGTCCCGCTCGATCAGGCGCGCTCCGATCTCGCGCTGCAACGCCGAGACCGTCGCCGAGACGGCCGGCTGGGAGACCATCAGCTCTTCGGACGCGATCGAGATCGATTGACTCTGCGCGACGGCCAGAAAGACGCGCAGCCGGCTCAGCGTGAGCGTCGCGCTCACTCCACGCTATCGTGTGTGGGCGGTTTCCCGGTGCGAATCTTGAAAGCGAGCTCGGGCCGGCGCTGGAACGGCGGATAGACGTGGGCGCGCACTTCGAAGCCGCGCTTCTCCAAGCCTAGACGGAGCGCCGCCTGCTGGATGCCGTGGAGAATCGCCGCGTTCAGCGTCTCGTCAGCGACGCCCAAGTCCATGAGACTATCGATCTGCTTCTTCGCGAGCAGCGTGAGACGAAGCTCGCCGGGGACGCGCGCCGACTCGCTCTCTTCGTCGACCGGATCCTCGAAGACACAAACGTGCGAGTCCTCGTAAATGACGCGATTTTCACCCACGAGCCGTTCCCAGGGTTTCGGCTCCTTCGGCCACTGCGGCTGCGCCCCCAACACATCGGCGGGCGCGACCGTCGACTTCTTGTCGCCGGCAATCACGTCAGGCACCTTCACCGCATCGCAGAGGACGCCTCTTGGCAGCGACGGAAGTTGTGCGAGCAATGTCCGAGCTGTGGCTGTCAGAGATGATCGCCGGCCCCGAGCAGCGCGTTTGGGAGAAGCCGGATCCCGATCATACTTTCCGGGGCCGGCTCGACGGCACGCGCGCAGATGCCGACGAAGTCGTCTATCAAGACGACGACGTATTCGCGTTTCGTCACCGTATCGACCAAAGCAAGTCCGAGTGGTGGGAAGTGCACGTCGTCATCATCCCCAAGAAATGGGTCCCGACGATTCTCGATATCGGTCTCGGCGACGCGGAGATTTGGCACCGTTTGATCGCGGGCATTCAAAAGGTGGCGCTCAAACTCGGTCTCTACGAGCGCGGCTTTATGATCCGCATGGGCGTGCTGCCGCCTTACCAGCATACCGATCACGTCCACATTCACATCCTCTCCGGTAAGCACGCGTCGCCGGTCGTCGACGGGCCGCTTCCGGATGTCGAATGATCCGCCGCGCCCACCCTCGCTCGCGCGGATTGCCCTGACCTTCGCCGCCATCTCCTCGACGGCGTTCGGCGGCGGGCAGAAGGCGAGCATTCGTGAACAAGTCCTCGCGCTCGGATGGATGGATCGCGCAGCCTTTCTGGAAGGCCTGGAGCTCGCGCAGATCCTTCCCGGACCGAATATTCTCAACCTTGCGCTCTACTGCGGGCAAAAGACGCGCGGCATTCCCGGTGCATGCGCGGCGTTCGTAGGCGCCGCCGTTCCGCCGTTTGCGATCGTCCTGATCGCGGGGGCGCTGTATTTCAAGTATGCGGGCAATCCGTACGTTCACGGTGCGCTACGGGGCTGTGCGCTCGGCGCTCTTGGGCTAACCGTCGCCAACGCGCTGCAGCTCAGCTGGGACGAACGCGCCGATTGGCTGCGCATCGCCCTGCTCGCGATCACGGCCCTAGCGGTGACGGTCGTCAAGATGCCGCTCCCATTGGTCCTGATCGTCTTCGGCGGTCTCGGCATCCTCAACGAATACGCGCGGTCGCGACGGACGCAACCGGCACCGTGAACGCGACCATCGCGCATCTGCTCTCGGTCTTCGCGGAGCTGTCGGTCCTTGGTTTCGGCGGCGGCAAGGGGATCATTCCGGAGATGCACGCGCAAGCGGTCGGCACGTATCATTGGATCAGCTCCGAGCAGTTCGCGCAATTCTACACCATCGGCAAACTCGTACCCGGCCCGACGACGATCTTCGCGGCCTTGGTCGGCTACGCGGCGCTCCCGCAGCGGCCGTTCCTGGGCGCGGCGGTCGCGACGGCGGGAATGTTCCTCCCGTCCAGCTTGATCGTGATCGGCGCTGACCGCTTCTGGGCGCGTTTCGAAAACGCGCCCTGGCGCGCGATCTTCTCCCAGGGCTTGGCGCCGGCGATCGTCGGTCTCGTCTGGTCGAGTGTCTGGACGATCGCCCGCGGAACGCCATCCGGACCGCTGGCATATGCGCTCGTTGCAATCGTCGCGGCGGCAATGCTGCGGACGAAGGTAAGCGCGCCGCTGCTGGTCCTGCTCGCCGGTTGCGTAGGGGTCGTTTTGCTACGCTAAGCGAACGACCGAGCATGCCAATCGAGCTCCACGAAGTCCGGTCGCGCAAGTTCCATGGCACGAGGCGTCGCATCTACCACCTGCTCGAAGAGATGGGCACGTCGGGCGATCAGATTTGGCCCTTCGCATCGCAGCCGTTCATGCGTTCCCCGGGCCCGCTCACGCCGGGGCGAACCGAGGAGTGGCATCTCGGCATCCACGCCTTCCTCGAAGAGGCGGTGCCCGAGGAGCGAATCGTGTGGCGTTTTCAAAA